>JAQSDP010000387.1 GCA_029945985.1 bacterium
CTTTTCCATTATCCTCGCCGCACGGACATCCACATCTGATTCGAACTCCAGCAGATGTCGGGTCTCGGTCTTCAGGCGGAACAAAAGCCGGTAAAGGAGCGACCATTTCCCAAGATCATTGAAACAAGATACGGCCGTCGCAAGCCGGATGAACTCGGCGGGAACCGATGCGTCGGAAGAAGAGGAGGCGTCATGCTCTCCAACCGAAAATAATGAGCCCTGTTTCTCGCTCGACCAGCAGATCTGGTCTGGAGGAATACCGCCTGCAAGAAACTGCCGCGCGGCCGAGCGCCAGCTCTCGAAACTATTTTGAACCGAAGCGTTGATCATTTATAGCTCCCCGGAAAGAACGGTCGCCCGCGTCATCTCCGAGAAAAGGGACAACTGTTCCGCTTTCGCCGAGAGTAGGTTCGGAAGATCCGCCCGATCCAATCGAAAAACGTCCGGGTTGTGATCGGCCGTTGTAACAAACCAACGGGCTCGATTCAACGCCACTCGAAGGCGCACGAGATCTTGAAGCCGTATACGCGTAAACTTGCGCGAACTCACGATCCGGTTCACGCTTCGAACGCCGATCCCCGGAACCCGCATAAGCAGACTCTTGGACGCTCGGTTCACATCTACGGGAAACATATGCCGGTGTCGAAGAGCCCAAGCCAGCTTCGGATCTTGCCCAAGATCTAGGTTCCCATTTTGTGTTCCAGCAGTGATCTCGTGCGATTTGAAGCCGTAATGTCGGATCAACCAGTCCGCTTCGTAAAGGCGGTGCTCACGCATTGCTGGAGTCGTCGGCCGAATACGAAGAATAGGGCTTGTCTCGGCGGCTGGCGAGAAAGCGGAATAGTAAACCCGACGTAGACGAAATCGATCGTAGAGGTCCTGAGCCTTCGTTAGTATCGTCGTGTCGGTGCTTTCACTCGCCCCGACCACCAGCTGGGTAGACTGCCCGGCTTTCGCAAACGAAAATCCCTTGTCACCCTTTTTCGAGCGGTGTTTTGCGTCGTCGATGCCAAGCTTCACATTCGCCATCGTCGATTCGATCTCCTCAATGGTTTTCTCCGGGGCAAGGCTATCGAGATCGGCCTGGGAAGGCAGTTCGATGTTCGCGCTTAAACGGTCTGCGTACTTCCCCGCCTCCAGAAGGAGCTCTTTCGAGGCGCCAGGGACGGCCTTCAAATGGATGTATCCGCCGAACAACTCTCGCTCCCGAAGCGTTTTTGCAACGAAAATCAGCTGCTCCATAGTGTAGTCGGCGTTTTGAATGATGCCCGAGCTAAGAAACAGTCCCTCTATGTAATTGCGCTTGTAGAAGTTGATCGTGAGGGATACCACTTCTTCGGGTTTAAACCTGGCGCGTTGGACGTTTGACGAGCGACGGTTTACGCAATAACCACAGTCCAAAATACATACGTTGGTCAGTAAAAGCTTAAGAAGTGAGATACATCGCCCGTCCGGGGTGTAGCTATGGCAAATGCCCATTCCTTCGGTGTTTCCGATGCCGTTCTTTTCCCTTTTTCGATGAGAGCCGCTCGATGCACATGAGGCGTCATATTTTGCCGCGTCAGCCAGAATTTCAAGCTTGCGTGTCAGTGTTATCATGTATGCAACAGCGTACCATTAGTATCACTCCAGTACAACGTTTCATTTGTAGTACGTTAGGGGCACAGGCTAGTGCACTTAATTCAAAGTCTTTCATTAATTAGAACTTTGTGGCATATTTTTCGTTAGTCATTCCATAAGGAGATCCAATAGAAATGAGCTTAATGGACAAGGTCAAAGAGGCAGCATCGAATCAGTTTATCGAGGTAATTGAATGGCTTGATGAATCGAAAGATACGCTGCTTTACCGATTTCCCGTATATCAGCAAGAGATCAAGAACGGTGCGCAGTTGATCGTTCGCGAATCGCAATCCGCGGTTTTCGTGTTTGAAGGCCAAGTGGCAGATGTTTTCACTCCAGGCCGCTACACGATCGAGGGCGGAAATACGCCCATCTTGTCCAAGCTCGGAGCATGGAAATACGGCTTCAATTCGCCGATCAAGGCGGAAGTCTACTTTGTAAATACAAAACAGTTTACGGACATGAAATGGGGCACGTCGAATCCCGTCATGCTTCGCGACGCCGACTTCGGTATCGTTCGGCTGCGGGCGTTCGGTGCTTACAGCCTGCGCGTGGCTGACCCGAGCGAGTTCATCAAGCAGGTCGCGGGAACTAACGCCCATTTCCAGACTGAAGACATCGATGGCCAGTTGAAGCGTGCGATCGTCACTGAGTTTTCTGACGCATTGGGCGAATTAAAGATCCCTGCTTTAGACCTCGCCGCTCAATACAAGGAGATCGGCGAAGCTATCCGCGGGAAGATCAATGAAGATTTCAAGGGCTATGGGCTTGAGGTGACGAAGTTCTACGTCGAGAACGTCAGCCTTCCGCCGGAGGTCGAAGCGGCCATGGACAAGCGTGCATCGATGGGGGCCCTCGGAGATGCTCAGAAGTATATGCAATTCCAGGCAGCGGACGCTCTTCGCGATGCAGCTCAAAATGAAGGCGGCGGTGCCGGATTGGGAGCGGGCCTCGGGGCCGGGTTCGCGGTGGGCGGACAGATGGCAAACGCCTTCGGTGCCGGTCAACCGGGCGGTCAGCAGATGGGTGGAGGCGGCGCCCCAGCGGCGACTGTGGCGTGTCCGGCCTGTGGCAAA
>JAQSDP010000388.1 GCA_029945985.1 bacterium
TTTCTAACCGGAGCCTCGAGCGGGATCGGCGAAGGGCTTGCGGTTGCGCTTGTAAAGCGTGGTGCGATTCTGGGCCTCGTTGCGAGAAGGCTGAATCTGCTGGAGGATCTGGCTGGCCGCTGTGAAATGGCGGGTGGAACCGCTCGCGTCTTTGCCGCGGACGTAATTGACGCCGTTTCCATCGCGAAAGCTGCTGCGGAATTTCAAGCGGAGTTCGGCAGGATCGATGTCATGATCGCGAATGCCGGGATCGGCGGGAACGACGACAAGACCCGAAGCTACGAACCTGATTCGGTGAAAAATGTCATCGACATCAATTTGCTAGGCGCGGTTAACGCGATTCATGCGGTGGTGCCGGACATGATCGCGCGTGAGTCGGGGCAGCTGGTCGCGATCTCGAGCCTCGCGGGTTTTCGCGGATTGCCGAAATCGGCGGCTTACTCGGCCAGCAAGGCGGGAATGACAGCGTTTTTCGAGAGCGTGCGGCTGGATGTCGCCGACAAAGGAATCTCAGTCACGATCATTCAGCCGGGATTCATTCGGACTCCGTTGACTTCAAGTCGGGCTAACAAGATGCCGTTTCTGATGGAGCTAGACGATGCCATACCGCACTTCATTTCTGCGATCGAGAGAAAGAAAAGGTTCGTCGCCTTTCCATGGCAGTTAGCTTCGATCGTCCGCGCAGGAAAGTTTATGCCCGCGTGGCTTTACGACCGCATTGCTGGCCGTGCGCGATACCGCGAGTGACCTCAGGGCATTCGCGTCATTATCACTCGCATCTGCGTCCGCTGACCGATGCTGGTGAAGTTCATCAAATTGATCCCCTTCTTGATCGCATCCGACTCAAACTTAGACTTTGAATTCATAAAGATCTTTTCGATCGCCTTGATATCAGCGTCCGATATCCAACCGCTCATCAACACTTTGATCGCCTTGAGCTTGTTTGCAGTCGACATCATTCTGATGTCGGCCGTCTGGTGAGTCATTATCCATGCCCGAGTTTGATCGTCGTCGTTCAGCCAGTAGGGGCTAGGCTGGTTTTCGCTTGCCAGATCTAGAGCATTTTGTGATGTGAGAATACCATTTACTTCGGCCATGAGATTGCCCTCATAGCCCTGGTGCGGGGTAGAGGTTCGTGGTCCCCCAACGAGTCCGCTGAGTTTGCTCCAGAACGGCTCGCTATATCTATCGCCCATTCCTAGTGCGTGCCCGAATTCGTGACCGGCTGTCCATGTGAAGGCGTCCCGTTCTTTCGTGTTCAGAGAGAGCTCTTTTGTGATCCGGTTCCATTTAGAGGGCTGGATCATTCTACCGGCTTCGATCTGTGTAAATGGGCCAGTCGGCGTTCCCGGTGGCCGGTACTTGACCACAACGTTGCAGAAGACATCGTTTCCATCACTGAAACTAAATGTCCAGGTAGAGTTGATCGTCTGCTGAACCTGCAGCGCCGCTGCGGCCGACGCGTCGTCTCCGTACATCTCCATCGTGCCGGTAATGCGAATCGCGGAATAGGATTTGTCGACCCATATTCCCTTCGTTGGACTAAAGCGTCCAAATGGAAGCGGTTGTTCGTTACTCATTGCGATCGCCTCTTTAACAGCAGTGATGACCGCTGAACTACGCGATATTCGGCTAGGAAGAGGCTCAAGAATATACAAATTGACGGTTCAATTGACGAACCGTTCGCAAAGGGTTACAAGAAGATGTAGGCATGCAACCACAGTAGAATCATAAGTCGCATAAAGTGAACCTTTTACAAGCAATAATTCTAGGAATAGTTCAAGGGTTGACCGAGTTTATTCCAATAAGCTCGACAGCCCATCTTGTGTTCGTAAGCCGCTGGACAGGTATCTACGGCGGCGACCCGCAGCAGATCACGGCGACCATGGCGGTGATCCAGTTAGGGACTCTCGCGGCGGTACTCGTTTATTTCGCATCGGACATCTGGGCCATCTCGTCAGCATTTATCCGCGATCATCTAGCCTTGGTCAATGGAAAAAGCGATTCGCGTTCGATCGAGGCAGACAGCGTATTCCCTAAGTGGCTTTCCAGCGAATCATGGCTCGGATGGCTGATCATCATCGGTTCGATCCCGATCGGTACTATCGGCCTTTTGTTCAAGGATTTCATTGAGGGTGAGGGAACGAAGAATCTTTGGGTGATCGCGACGATGCTGATCGTGATCGCTCTGTTGCTGATCGTGGCGGAGAAGGTCGGAACGCAGCGTAAGGACATCAAGCAGCTCGGCATTTGGGACGCGATCGTGGTCGGGTTCTCGCAGGTTCTTGCGCTGATGCCGGGTGCAAGCCGTTCGGGTTCAACGATCATGGCTGGATTGTTCGCAGGGCAGAAACGTGAGACCGCAGCAAGATTCTCGTTCCTGATGTCTATCCCTGCGATCGGGGCGAGCGGACTCCTGCAGCTTAAGGAAGCCGTCGATATTCTTCCTGCTGATTCCTTCATACCGCTGCTCGGCGGCACGATCGCCGCGGCGATAGTCGGATACTTGTCGATCTGGTTTCTGATCGCTTTTCTGCGAAAGAATTCGACGATGATCTTTATTGTCTATCGGATCATCTTAGGAACCGTTCTTCTCGTGCTGCTTTGGCAGGGAGTCTTAAGCCCGCACGCCTAGACCCCCGGTAGAAAGTGAGCGGGACACTCACAGGTTTAATCAATGCAGAAACGC
>JAQSDP010000389.1 GCA_029945985.1 bacterium
CCGCCCGTCGAAAGTTTATGCGATCCGAGGCGACCGAGAATTATCACATCGCGAGCATCGTTACTCACTACGCCCTTGCGCGGCCCGAGATCGCGTTCACGCTGACAAGCAACGGAAGGGAAGTTCTGCGAGTGTCTCCGGCGAAGGACCTTCGTGAGCGCTCGTTCCAGATCTTCGGATCGCAGATCCTGGACAGCCTCTTGCCTGTGTCCGGCGGCCGCGAATACGTCGCACGAGTCACAGGTTTCATCTCGGCTCCACGCGAACGCCGCACCAATCGGGACTCGCAATACTTCTTCGTCAATAACCGGTTTGTCCGCGACAAGACCATAGCTGGCGGCCTGCTCGAAGGTTACCGCTCCGTGCTTCCCCACGGCATTTATCCGGTCGCGTTCCTTTTTCTTGACGTGCCGCCCGAGGAGATCGACGTCAACGTGCATCCGGCAAAGACCGAGATCCGCTTCCGCCGTAATGAAGCCGTGAAGGATGTCATCGCCGAAGCTATACGAGAAGCTCTTGCGAAAGCCGGGATCGTCGCGGCCGAAGCCGAGAATCTCGGGACTCCTATTGCTATGTCGGCCGGGATGACCCCAACGCCGCATGGTGAAACATTTGCCCAGAACCGGATCGAGTTCGGAATAAGCGGCGTGCAGCAAGAGGTTCCGCAAACTATCGCCGAGTTGCGGACGCCTCTTGCAGATCACGCCGTGGCGGATGAGGCATCGCGCCCCGCCAGCGGCGAATCTCGTGAAAGCGTGCAGGAAGATAAGCTCGCGCTGTTTTCTGAAGCCTTCGAGCGGGCGGCTGAATCCCGGGTCGAGCTAGTCGACGCGCCTTCCGCTTATCCCGTTCTTCCTCCGGTCAACACGGGAGCCCATCTTGCCAGGGCCGTTGAGCTAGACAACATATCGGCGGGGCGTATCAGACCGATGGGACAGCTTCACGAGAGCTTCATCATCGCGGTGGACGACGAAGGCCTGCTCCTGATCGATCAGCATGTGGCTCATGAGCGAATTCTCTTCGACAAGTTTCGCCGCAAGGAAACGGACCGTACAATCGAATCCCAGAATCTGCTTCTGCCAGAGACCGTCGATCTCACGCCGGCTCAAAGCCAAGCGTTCGAATTGGTCGAGGATGAGCTATCCTCGATCGGATTCGGCTTGATGAGACTTTCGGGGCGGACGATCGCGATCAAGTCGATCCCAACCGATCTTCCTGCCGCCGAGGTTCGCAACCTGTTCGCGGAGATCCTCGACAATATCGATCTTGAAAAACGCGGCAGCGGCAGGGCGACGGTTCGCGACGACATTGCGGCATCACTCGCCTGCAAGGCCGCGGTCAAGATCAACATGAAACTCACGCCCGAAAAGATGCAGTGGCTTATCGACCGCCTGCTCATTACTTCCTCGCCAACAACCTGCCCTCACGGCCGACCCGTAATACTCCGTTTATCGATGAAAGACATCGAGCGCGGTTTTCACAGAAGTTAGCTGATATTTCGCTAAACTTGCGCCGAAAGTTGTTACGGGTTACCGCAGAGTTACACGTGTGCCGTTTAGGCACCTACGAGATCGCTTGCATTAACATTTTCGGTAGGCTATAAATAGTTTGTCGGTAGACACAACAAAGCTATTGTAGTTCGCTAAAGCCCTGAAACAGGCAAGTTTGTCTTTCCGCCGACTAGTTCCAACTTTCCGATGAAACGGATAAACCTCCACAGAGCGAAAAACCAGATCGCACGGCTAAACACCATTCGTGATATAAACCGCCAGATCGTACTCAACTACGTGCGAGACCGGTCGCCTATCTCGCGTGCCGAGATCGCACGTCAGACGGATCTTCACCGGTCGACTGTTTCTGTGATCGTCGATGAGTTGGTCGATGACGGGACGATCGAGGAGATCGGATCGGGGGTTTCTACGGGCGGCCGAAGGCCGACCTTGTACAAGCTTCGAAGTGGAGAACCGGCGGCGATCGCTATCGATCTCACACCGCGGACCACGACAATTGTCCTTGCCGACCTTGCGGGCAATTTTCTTGAAAAGGAAGTCTTTTCAACCTCGCCCGACATCGAGTTTATGTCGTCGCAGATCCTCGATCGGGTCAAGAAGCTGTCAAAATGTAACGGCAACGAAGGTATTGAGATCGGGTTTAGTGTGCCGGGTCTGGTAGATCAGCGTCTCGGCGAGATCTATCACGTTCCGTATTTCGATTGGCGAAATTGGAACATCTGTTCGCAGATCGAAGCTGCCACCGGATCCAAGGTCACGGTCGAGAACGACGCCAACGCTACGGCGCTCGCGGAATTGTGGTTTGGTCATGAGAAGGTCCGCAAAACAGACACGTTCTTGATGATCTTGGTCGGTGAGGGTATTGGTACCGGCATCGTCTTCGACGGCCAGGTCTACCGCGGCGAGAAAGGTGCCGGCGGTGAATTCGGCCACATGATCGCCGGCGACAACGCTCCTGTTGACTGCTCTTGCGGCAGTCGCGAATGCTGGGAAGCATACGCATCGGAGAAGGCTCTGCTCGCGCGATATCGTGCTTTACTGGCAGGCGATTCGATGAAGCAGGGGAGCGTCGAGATCTCGGACATTGTCGAACTCGCGATCAATGGCGAAAAGCATGCTGCCCAGGCTCTTACCGAGACCGTGCATTACCTGGCGAACGGCATTTCCAACC
>JAQSDP010000390.1 GCA_029945985.1 bacterium
AAAGTGATTGAAGGAACGCGTGTGAGTCGACTTTTGGCATTATTGATAGTGGGAAGCTCGGTGATCTTCGCCGCGGCCCAGTCGCGCCATAGCGCTCGCACCGGTACCGAACTCGACGGAACCGTCCTTTCGGTAACCGCCTGGCGAACCGACGAAAAGAAGGACCCGATAAAGGTCGAGAATCTGTTCCTCTACGAGAACGGGATCGAGCAGAAGATCCGTAATTTCAGCTACGACCCGTCACCCTCGCGAATCGTCGTCCTCGTAGATAATTCACAGACCCTACCGACTGACGTTGAAAAGATGAAGGCGGCGACGATGGAGTTTGCCTACGAGATCTTTGAAGGCGACCAGCTCTTTGTGCTTGCGTACGACGAGAAGGCCGAGATCGTTCAGGAATGGACCGACGACGCGAAGAAGATCGAAGCTTCACTAGCTACGTTTCGAAAGAAAGGTAATCCGTATCTGTTTGACGCTCTCAACGCGGCTACGAATGAGGTTCTGCTGCCCTTGATGCCGGGCACCCGTAAGACGGCGGTTGTAGTGATCGGCGACGGGCTTGACAGAGGCAGCAAGGTCAAGTTTGACCGGATCGTGGATACGCTTCAGAACAACAATATCACCGTGTACTTTTTACAGATCCCTGACCGTTCGGGCGGTGCATATCGGCGAGACCAACCGAAGGCTCCGGCGGTGATCACGCAGCTTACTGAAGGCACGGGCGGCAAGGCGTTCGCCCTAGATGAAGCTCAAGTTGCGGCAAAGTTCATCTGCGAAGAACTCCGGAAGAATCGCTATCTGCTTTCCTATCAGCCGATCAACACGTCCACTATCGACGCGAAACGAGTACTCCTGACCGGTGACCCGGGAATAGCGCTGCGCACCAAGGCCGCCCAACCGCCCAACATCAAAGCGAATTAATCCGAAGTAACTCGTGCGATAAGTTGTGATAGACTTATCGCAATAATGCGGACGGCCCTTGCCATTCGTAACCCGGATACCCGTGAGCGACTTCAAAGACAAACCGAGCCCGCCTCCCGACGATTGGACAAAGACAACGCCGAATATCAATCTGCCCGGCAATCAGTCGAACCAGGGCGGTGGAGGGTATGGCGGTGGTGAGCCCGATTGGGCGAAAACGAATTATCGCATCGACGTACCACAGGCAACGCCGCCCGCACCAAGGCCGCCGGACGATTTCGCCAAGACAGCGATCAACATTAAGCCGATCGACCTCAACCGTCAGGACTTTGGTAAGACTATGTATCCGGGCGCGGGGCAATCGACGCCGCCGGCCGATTGGGGGGCGACGCAGGCTAACGTCAACGTAAACCCGGCGGATTTTGGTTCAGCCCAATCTGACTGGGGCGGCGGTGGGCCTGACAAAACAACACCTTATTTCCAGTTACCCGAATCAGAACGCGCGAAATATCAACAACTTCCGCCCACTCCGACAGAACAAGCTGCTCAGGTAGCCGAAGAAAAGAAATCTAAAGGCGGAATTCCCGGTTGGGTATGGGTAGTTGCCGGATTAATGGCGATGTTCTTCTTTGCCGTCGCGGTGCTTGGAGTGGTCTATGTCTTCATTCTACGTGACTCGAGCTTTAAGGCTACCGTCAAGGGAGCGCCTCCCGGAAGCGACATTCTGATCGACGACAAGCTTCTGGCAGTTTCGAACGAACACGGCGATTCTGAGATCCCGAACTTGGCCCCGGGAAAGAAGAACATAACTATCCGACACCCGAGTTTCACTTGTGACCCGCTAACGGTTGAGGGTGGACGCGGAGAGAATCCGGCACCGGTGATCGCTCGCTGCAAGGCATCGCAAATTGTTCAGCCGGCCGGGGATTGTACAAACTTCGAACCGGGTGAGGATGACCGTGCCGAGGCATGCTACAACGCCGCACTTGCCGCATTGCCGGAGCCGTACACAGCCGAGCAACTGTTAAGGGCTCTCAACATTCTGATCATTAATTTTGAGACCAATAAGTTTGAAGTTCCCGCTCGTAGATATGCGGCTCTGCAAAAAGCGGCAGGCTACATCAAAAAGCTGCCCGCCGATGTAACGCTGGAACTCGGTGGACACACGGACAACGTCGGCAACGCTGCGTCGAACCAGAAACTGTCTGAGAACCGAGCGAACTCCGTGAAGAACTTCCTTGTTCAGAACGGCGTTAACGGCAGCATCCTGCAGGTACGCGGTTATGGTGCCGACAAGCCGAAGAAGGACAACAGCAGCGATAGCGGCAAATATATGAACCGCCGGATCGAGTATTCGATCGTGTCGAAACCGAAGTAGGTCTGGCCTATCGATACGTATCAAGCCGGGGCGCAAATGCTCCGGCTTTTTCTTTAGATCGCGACGGGAGCGGCGATCTTTCCGTGGGACTGATAGTTCTCTAATTTCAGATTCTCAAACTTGAAATTGAGCAGGCCGTCGAGGCCTTTGAGGGAATCTGAGTCTAAGAGCCGCAGTTTCGGCAGTTCGAGCGGTTCGCGTGAAAGGAGTTCGTTGACTTGGTCGAGATGATTCGAATAGATGTGCAGATCCCCGAAGGTGTGGATGAAATCGCCGACCTCGAGTCCGCAGACGTGGGCGACGAGATGGGTGAGCAACGCATAGCTTGAAATATTGAACGGCACGCCGAGGAACGCGTCGGCGGAGCGTTGGTAAAGCTG
>JAQSDP010000391.1 GCA_029945985.1 bacterium
CCGTCGACTACGCGGTCGCCGCTGATATCGAAGAAGATGCGACCCGGGAAAAGCTTGAACGTCGAGTGGTCGAGGATCTGATCGTACGAGATAACCGGTACAAGACGAACGTCGCGCACATTTCCGAGGCGGTCATCGGAGCTAAACGGCTGGCGTTGAGCGATGAGGAACCTGAAAAGATAGCGGAGTTCATCGCGCAAAAGTCGATCAATCATGTCAGAAGCATCTGAGAAAATAGCCGGTATCGAGCACTTGCCGATATTCCCTCTTCCGCTCGTGTTGATGCCGTATGAGCTGCTGCCGCTTCATATCTTTGAGCCGCGATATCGGCAGATGTTGAAGGATATCGAGCTTCGGCGGAATCTGTTTGGAGTCAGCTTTTTTGAACAACAATCGGATTTTGACGAAAAGCCGGAGGTCGGCTCGATCGGATGTGTGGCGGAGGTCAGGCAATCGCAGACGCTGCCCGAAGAGCGCTCGAATATAGTCACGTTCGGGCTGATCCGCTATCGACTGATCGATTATGTCGATACTGGTACACCGTACCTCAACGCCCACATCCAGTTTTTCGAGGACGATCCTGAATCGGATGAAGTGCTGAAGCCCAGATCCGACGAGGTCTACGAGTTATTCGAGCGTATCGCGAAGGCCGCGTTCAAGCTGAGCGGAAATCGAGGGCGTTTTCCAGAGGTTCCGCGGGCCGCTCCTGAACAGCTATCGTTCCTGGTCGCCGCTGCATTCAATCTGGACAACGCGATCAAAACCGAGTTCATTGAAATAACCTCCACTTCGGAACGTCTAACGCGGCTGAAGGCTATTCTGGAGCAGGCCGTGGAGCAAATGGAGAGCAACGCCGATGTTGTCAGCGTTGCTCAAAAAAATGGCCACTCGAAGAAGCCGATAGATTTAGGCGACGATCATTGAATCGGCGGCGGGGCGAACGCGTTTCGGAAGAAGTCGATGAGCCGCTGATCGTAGGCTTCGCTGGTTTCGAGAGATGCGTTCAAGATGCTCATTCCGGAAGGGCTAAGGTCGGTTTTTGAATCCATCTTCACCGAGGCGGGAAAGCATTTGCTCAGCTTGGATGTCGATTCCTGTAGCATCTGAGCGTCGGACCCCGCAAGCAAAAGCACATTCTTGTTATTCAACTGCTTTGCCATATCGCACGCACTGGCGCGTTTATAGCAACCGTCGTAGTAGTAAGCGTACGTTCCCACCTGGCCGAGTTTCTCCGTAACGTTGCTTGCGAATGGGAACCGCTTGCCGATGGCGGCGGACAGCGCAGCGTCGGAGTCGGCGGGGATCGAATCCAGGGCGATAGCTTTGACTTCAGGGTTGGTTGCGGATGCGAGAGCGGACAAAGCTCCTAGTTCAAGGCCGTAAAGTCCAATGCCGCCACCGATCAACTGAAACTGGCCGTCCGCCGTCTTCAACCCCTTGACGTATTCGAACGTCGCCGTCAGATCATCCGACTCGCATCCGCCAAATGTACACTTCTGTTCCGCCCCACCGGCACCGTGGCCGCGCAGGTCGGGCATCAGAACGGTAAAATTGGTGGCCTCGTTCAGCTTCACACCAAGATTTAACAGATAAGATCGGTTTGCTCCGTATTTGTGCAGCAGGATCACGGCCGGCTGATTCGGTTCGCCGCGCAGCAGCCAGCCTTTCTGGGACGTGCCATCGCTGGCACGCCAACTCTCTTCGGTGACCTGCGCCCCGCGAGCGCTCAGCATTCCGTACTTCTCGGGAGTTACGAGGTAGCCGAGATCGGTGGGGTGCGAGGTCTCATGGACGAGCCAGACGCTGGCCGCGGCAGTCGCGACAAGTATTAGCAGGACTCCGGGAAGAAGAAGACGTAGAAAACTTTTTGAAAGTCGGGTTACTTTAGCCATGGTGGTTGCGGTTTCGAGGTTTAAGACAACGGAGGATCTTGTGCGAGACTCTTAAGTGGTACTAGGCAAGAAAAAGCTTCTGGCGAAGCCAAGTTAAATGCTAACATAACCGCCAGTTTTGAGGAAGATTTTTGTGAAATCATTCAAATTGCATTACTCGTTGATACTGTTGAGTTTACTGGCATTTCCGGCCGTCATCCCGGCCCAGACGGCGGCCGTTTCGACCGGGATTTCCGGGTCATCGCCTGTTTCCGTTAATTTCCTTCGCCTCTCGGAGGTCACGGAAGGCATGCGTGGGACGGCGAGGACCGTATTCCGCGGAAGCGTTCCCGAGGAATTCAGCGTCGAGATCCTCGGCGTCGTGCCCGGCGGGATCGGCCCAAGGCAGGACATGATCGTCGGCCGGATCAGCGGTGGGGGAGCGGACCGGACGGCGGTGTTCGCGGGAATGTCGGGCTCGCCCGTGTACATCAACGGCAAACTGGTCGGAGCGATCAGCTACAGCTTCCCTTTCTCAAAAGAGGCGATCTGCGGCATTACACCGATCGAACAAATGGTCGATATGTTCGAGCATCGGCAGCCGGCCCGAACTTTGGCTCGTGAATCCCGATCTTTCTCGTTCGCTGAACTCGCGTCTACCGATATTTTCGGCGGCCTTTTGAAGCTCGGCTCTAACGGAATTGTTTCCGGCGTTTCACAGGGTTCGCCGATGATGGCGGTTGCCGGTCAGAGTTTTCAGCGTATCGCGACCCCGATGACGTTCAACGGATTTTCTCAG
>JAQSDP010000392.1 GCA_029945985.1 bacterium
CGTGGGTTCTCACCGTTTCGCCGAGCGTTTCTAGATTGTAGCCGCCCTCCATACAGGAAACGATCCGCCCCCCGCAGGCCTCGTCCGCCCATTGCATCATCACCCGCGTCATCCGAACATAATCCGGATCTTCAAGCTGAAGCTGCCCGAGTGGGTCGGTAAGATGAGCGTCAAATCCGGCTGAGATGAAGATCATATCGGGCTTAATTCTCGAACCGATCTCCGCGATCGCCGCCTCGAAAGCTGCGTGCTGATCCTTGGCTTTTGTGAAAGCCTTCATTGGGAGATTCATAGTTGTGCCCAAGCCCTTCCCCTGCCCTGTTTCTCCGTTCGATCCCGTGCCCGGATACCACGGATATTGGTGCATCGAAAAGAAGAATACGGTCGGGTCGGAATAGAAGATCCCCTGGGTGCCATTGCCGTGGTGAACGTCCCAATCAATTATCGCGACGTTATCGATGTCCTTGTATTTGTTCTGAGCGTACTTCGCCGCAACTGCAACGTTATTGAACAAGCAGAATCCCATCGCGTGCTCTGCGGTTGCGTGGTGGCCCGGGGGGCGCACCGCCACGAACGCGTTCTTCGTCGCGCCTGACATTACCGCATCGACGGCCGAGATCGCTCCCCCAGCGGCAAACAATGCCGCGTCGTACGACTTCATCGAGATAACCGTATCCGCGTCCAAACGATCGAGCCCGTTTGCAAACGCCCCTTCAACCCGCTTGAAATGCTCCTTCGTATGAGCCGCCTGAATGAGTCCCTGCGAAGCCTTCTCCGGCGTGATCTCGGTTAGAGAACCCCAGAGATTATCGTCATTCTGAAGCGCATCGATCACAACGCGGTACCGCGATGGCATCTCGGGATGTCCGGGGCCGGTGTCGTGCTTCTCGTAGATCGGGTGGTGGACGATCGCAGTAGTCATAACTCTAATCTACATCAAATGAATGCTGTCTCATGCAACAACTCTCCCTTTGCGAAGCGGTCGAGCGATAAACACGAAACATCCAGAAACGACGATTGCCCATCCAGAATGATCTCACTCAGCGCGCGCCCGGTCGCCGGTGAGTGCATCACGCCGTGGCCCGAAAAGCCGTTCGCGAAGTAGAGTCCGGCGAAATCGCACCCACCGAGTATCGCGTGATGATCCGGCGTATTTTCATACAATCCGGCCCTGCACTTCTCGCGGACGACTTCGGATTCGAACAAGAAATCCGCTCGAAGTTTGGCTCGCTCATACACTTTAGCGATGAACAGATCTTCGAAATCTGTTCGAACTGAGGCCGTTTCATCGGGATCGAGGTAGGCGAATAATACTTCATCCGTACGTGTCGATCCGCTTCGGAAATCTCTCGCCGGACGGAAATGAAATCCGGTCCCGATGTCGATCACCATCGGCAAGCCTTGCGGCAGTGGCTCGCGGGTACGCGACCAGACGATCTGACGACGTTCCGGCGACACAGGAAGGCAGATCCCGGCGGAGCCGGCGATCTCGGCCGCACGAGCACCGGTGCAGATTACTGCCGCGTCACACTCAACAATTCCATGCGAGGTCTCCACTGAAACAATCCGCCCGGCGTCAACGTTGATCGCAAGCGCTTCTACGCCAAACTCAACAGACGTTCCCTTTCGAACCGCACCCTCAGTAAAGCCTCGCATTATCGCTAGGGGGTTCACGAATCCATCGTTCTTGCCGAAGGTTCCTCCGACGATGTCCTCGCAATTCATTCCGGGAACGATCTCCGCGATAGCCTTCTCATCGATGACCTCGACATCCCTTACGCCCAGCGATCTCTGTTTCTCAACGTTCCCTTTGAGATAATCAAACTGATCGTCAGTCGTCGCGAAGAACAAATAGCCCTTCGGATCGTACTCGCAGTTGTGATCCCAGTTCCTCAGGAAGTCGATCGAATACATCGACATCTTGATATTGATTTCCGTCTCAAACTGAGCCCGCACGCCGCCGGTCGCCGCTCCCGTCGAACCCCTTCCCTGCTCATGCTCGCGTTCGAGTATCAGCACATCGCGAATGCCTCGCGCCGCCAAATGAAAAGCGACGGAAGCCCCTACGACTCCGCCGCCAATGATCACGATCTCTGCCCGTTTCTTCATTCGGAAGTAAAACCCGACGCCTTCAACACAGATTCCGGAACCATAGGCTCTTTCGGCACAACAAAATCCCAGCCCTTATCGAGGGTCCATCGGTGCAGCCACGAGATGCCCGCACGTCGGGTGAAATTATCCGGCAAACGATACGCCTCGTCCTTCAGACTTTCTTCAAGCGTAACGAACCTGTATCCCCGCTTCTTCACCATCTCAGCAAGATCGCCGAAGAACTCGGCATTGATCGAGTTTGCATGGATCAGAAGCGTATGGCTCATCGGCCGCCCGAGCGTCTTCATCGACTGCCGCTCCCAATAATCGAGCTTTGCCTCCATATACGGCACGTAAGCCGCGCCGACACGCTTCATCAGATCCGCGTCTTCTTTATCGCGAGCGTTGTCATAGGCTCTCGCGAAAATGTAGTCGGCGTTATCGAAAGTGATCGGTGCGACGGTGTATCCATGGTCGGCGAGAAATTTATAGATCGCCGTTTTCACCGCCATGTCACTGCCTGTTTGCAGAAAGGGATGGCGGAAATATCGCATCTTCA
>JAQSDP010000393.1 GCA_029945985.1 bacterium
AAGGGATCTCCCCGAAGATCGCGGACCAAATGTAAAAGTCCGCGAGGCCTATGTACGGGTGAGCGTAGTGAGGATCAAGCTCAATGGCTGTCTTGAACTCTGCTACCGCCTTTAGCAATCCTTCATCGCTAAATCGGCTCCAGAAATATCGGCCGCGTAGATACGCCTCGTACGCTTCCGGCTTATTCGTCCCGCGGCGGGCGAGCCGGTCGCGCTCTTCCGACGAGAGTCGCGGAAGGAGAGAGACGGTTACCTGTTCCGCGAGCCAATCCTCGAGTTCAAGTACATCCCCGACATCCTTATCGAATGCTTTCGCCCACACTGCCGTATCATTTGCTGCGTCGTAGAGCTGGACCGAGATACGAATACGGCTGCCAACGATCCGCACATTGCCATCCAGCACGAAATCCGTGCCGAGCTGCCGGGCAGCTTCGAGTGACGTCGCGTTCGCAAACGGAAGCACCGAGGTTGTCGGCCGAACGATGATGCGCGGAATGCCGCTCAGGCGGGATATCAGTGCGTCTGCCATCCCGATCCCGACAAATTCGCTTGCGGTATCGGCAAACGGTTGACTCGCCAGAACCTTGAACGGGAGGATCGCGATGGAACGGGAATCAGGCCTTCGCACGCCCGTCAGGCTCGCTCGGGTGACGAAATATTCGGCGGTGACGGGTTTGCCATCCAGATAGTTCGTGATGTCGTCCGCGAGGTCCATCACCTTCCGGTAGCGGTCCATCGGATCCTTCCGCAGAGCCTTGAGGACGATCTTGTCCAGGTCGCCGACAAGCTCGCGTCGAAGACTCTCCGGGGTCGCGTTCCGGCCTTCAAAGACGCGGTCGATAGTCATCTCGCTGCCATTGTCGGGAACAAGATCGTGATCGCTCGTGATCGTAACGCTTGGGTTGGTCGGCATCTCTTCGCGGATCATGCGTGAGACTTCCTCGGGAAGGTTGCGGCGGAGACGATAGGGGCGATGACCGGAGAGCAGTTCGTAGAGGATCACGCCCAGCGAATAGATATCGGATGCGGGGCCGACGGGCTCACCGCTGATCTGTTCCGGCGATGCGTACTCCGGCGTCATAGCCCGCATCTGTGTCGCGGTCGGTTCGCCATCGGTCGCTGACGAGTCAGGATCGAGCATCTTGGCGATGCCGAAATCAAGGAGCTTGGGCTTGCGGTCGTCCTTGACCATTATGTTCGATGGTTTGAGATCGCGATGGATCACCTGGATCTCATGTGCCGCGGCGACTGCCCAGCAGACCTGTCGAAAGACCAAGAGTCGTTCGCGGACCGAGAGTTTGTTGCTGTTGCAGAATTTGTAGAGCGGCAGGCCGTCGATGAACTCCATTACAAAATAGGGAAGTCCGTCTTCGGTAGAACCGCCGCCCAGGAAGTAAGCTACGTTTGGGTGATTCAGCGATGCCAGGATCTGTCGTTCGCGGCGGAAACGGCGCAGGATCATGTCCGTATCCATTCCGCGCTTGATGAGTTTGACGGCGACCGTTTGATCAAATTCCCCGTCGACGCGAACGGCTCGGTAGACCGCACCCATCCCACCGCGGCCGATCTCCTCTTTGAGTTGATAGGCGCCGATCCGCCGGCCGATCATTGAGTTTTCTTCGGCACCGTGGGCACCGCCGGGTTGGTCCATTGCAGGCAACACGTCGAGGAGAATGTGTCTAGCTCGAGGGCTATTCTGTCATCTGTCGGATTTAGGGTCAACTATTTTGGCTGCTGGAGCTTTTCGACTAGTCGCCGATAACGAGGCGAGTTGCGGAGACCGGCAAGACGAGGGTCCGATTCGATCATATTGAAGCCGTGTGCGCCAGCACGTTCAGCTCTTTCGATCCAATTTAGAGCCAGTTCACCATTGCCAAGATGCTCGTAGGCAAGGGCGATCTCAAAGGCGAAAGTGAAATCGTTGCTGCGGATGATGGGAGTATCGATCACGGCTTCGAGCATATAAAGGGCCGCCCGCCTGGAGGATTCGTCGAGGGGTGCAAGCTGTGCCTCGATAATCTTCCATCCGGGTGCATCTGGTCTCCCCGAGGAATTTCGTTCGGATTTGAACGCCTCCCGAGCCGCCGTCCAGTTGCCTTGCACAGAATAGATCCATCGCTTGACCTTTTGGGCCGGTACGAAATCTGGCTGTAGCGCGAGAGCACGGTCCGCGGCCGCAAGCCCTCTTTCGTGCTCACCCGCGAAGAAATGCACGATCGCGGCAGCTGACTTGATCGACAGCGAGCGCGGGTCAAGACGTTCTGCTGTTTCGATCTCGCTCAAGGCGTCGACCGGCTTGTTCATTGCGGCAAGAGCCAGAGCAAACCAATGATGTGCTTGCGCGTAGGACGGATTTGTCTGGATCGCCCGGCGAAATTCGAGTTCCGATGCAGCACGGTCACGCTTGTAGTAGAAATGGATATACCCGAGCGAAGCGTGGGCTTCGGCAAGGTCCCGGTCTAGATCATGAGCACGATTGGCGTACTCGAGAGCTTTTTCGTACGCATCGGTGGGCGGATCAATGTCATACAAATTCAGCAGGGAGTGGGCGTCCGCGAGTCCAACATATGCCGGGGCAAACGTAGCATCCTCTTTGACCGCTTCAGCGAACAAGGTGATCGCTGTGCGCAGGCTTTCGGGGCTCCTTTC
>JAQSDP010000394.1 GCA_029945985.1 bacterium
GCCGCAGCGCGTTTTTCATCGGTATGCTCAACCTTCGAGGCGAAGAGTTCAACGTCCTCACCACGGTTCTTCGCTGAGGAGATTGCACTCCGCACGACCCGCGGAACCACCTGTTTCTCGTCGAATCCCAGATCCTTGATACACGCCTTCACCACCCGCTGCGAATCATCGGTGTCGTAGATCGTGAACGATTTTTTATAGCCTTCGTTAAGCGCCTCGATATCTTGCCTGAGTATACGTACGCAAAGGCTGTGAAATGTTGAAATCAGAGGGAACGAATTCAGATGCTCGCCCTTCAGCAACTCCCTAACACGCTCCCGCATCTCGCCGGCTGCCTTGTTGGTGAAGGTGACCGCAAGAATATTATGCGGCGCAACGCCCTTCTCCTTGATCAGATGGGCGATGCGGACCGTGATCACACGCGTCTTGCCCGATCCGGCACCAGCCAAGATCAGCAGCGGCCCTTCGGTAGTTTGCACTGCTTCGAGCTGTGGGGGATTTAGTGAGGATAGATCCATTATTAGTCAAAACTCTTCTACGAATCGTAAATATTGCTGCCTTCGAGCGGCTCGACGATCACGGCGGTGCCGTATGCGAGTATTTCAGTCGCAGTCGTGGCGATCTCGTTGGCGTCATAGCGTGCCCCGATCACGGCGTTTGCCCCCAGTTCAGACGCATGCTGGATCATGATGTCGAAGGCATCTTCCCGCGTCTGCTCACACAGGGTGGTCCAAGCGGTAATATTTCCGCCGACCAGGGTCTGCAGCGAGGCCCCGATATTAGCGAAAACATTTCTCGAGCGGACAACAATGCCACGTACTACGCCCAGATTCTGGACGATCCGAAAGCCGGGCAATTCAAACGCTGTCGTCACCATCTGGTGCGAAACCGAGTAACGCGGCGCACTCACCTGATATGGGGCCTTCGCGCTTAAATTTTCACTCATAACGATGCCTCCTCATTGAACCTATTTGATCAACGCCTGAACATCTCTAAATTTCGCTTGCCGCGAATCTCGCATCATCTCGAAAAGGGCCATCTCCATTGATGACGCAACCACGCCGCTCGTGAACATTTTCTTCAGCCCCGCTTCCCTGTCGTGCTGGTACCGCGACGCGACACAATCGGTCAGGAGATGAACCTGATATCCGGCGGCGAGCAGGTCGTGAGCGGTTTGGTTAACGCAGACGTGGGTTTCGACTCCACATAGCACGATCTGCTTCGCCTGAAACTTCTCCAACTCCGCAACGAAGTTCGGTTCCGCATACGAGCTGAAGGCAGACTTCTCAACAAACGATGTGTCGTCCGGAAGGCTCAAGAGAAGTTCTTCGGCGGTTCGCCCAAGGCCCTTGGGATATTGCTCCGTCACCACTACTGGGCGGCCGAGTAATTGAAATCCGCGGATGGCGATGGCGATGCGTGATACCGTCTCCGCAAAATCCGGGATCGCCTTGCGAAAGGCCTCTTGAACGTCCACCACGACCAGCAGGGTGCTATCTATATCCAGCGAATTACTGTGCATCTTCCTTCTTGCGCCGGGCTTCCTCCTTCGCCCGCATCTCCTTTTTATACGTCTTGAAAAAGAAGAAAACGGCGGCGAAAGACAAGATCAAAATCAGGATCATCATCAAGACGATGAAGATCGCTTCGGCAGCTGCGCTTCCCGGCATACTGCAATTCTATCAGGGCTGAGATGGAAACTCGAACGATCTTAATGCGGTGCTTGATCCGGCAGTGCCAGGACGTCAGATGCAGGTTCGGACATCAGCATTTCTTTGTAGGAATCCGGGATCTGTTTGACCTTCTTTGATGAATCGGTAACCAGATGCAGCGTTTCGCCTTCGGCAATAAGCGTCTCATCGCTGCCGCGGACTACCTCATAGATGAACCTGATCGACCGGCTTCGGATCTCGGCGATGCGGGTTCTGACGTGGAGCAGATCGTCGTAATATGCTGGGGATTTGTATCGGACGTAGGATTCGGCGACGACCATTAGGGCGTCGTCGTTCTCTTCCATTTCTTTATAGGAGAATCCACGGGCGCGGCAGAGGTCGCTGCGGCCGGCTTCGAACCAGATGAGGTAGTTCGAATGATGGACGATGCCCATCTTGTCGGTCTCGGCATATCGGACCCGAACCTCGGTTTCATGCCAGCCGTCCATAAAAAATTGGCTGGGAGACAGGGATTCGAACCCCGATAGGCAGATCCAGAGACTGTTGTCCTACCATTAGACGATCTCCCAGCGTTATAACTAATTTACGTGCCGAGATTTGGGATGTCAAACCATTGGTTTGACTCGGTTTTGGGTGTGACCAACTTTAAAATTTATTGTTGGAAATGCCGTTCCCAAAACGGCCGGACAAGATGAATTCTCGGTGCGCCGTGAGCACTTAATTCTGGCGAGGCGGAATGTGGCACGTGCCACAACTTGAAGGATGAAGGATAAAGGAGAAAGGATAAAGTGCCGAAAAATCCGGGCTTTATCCTTTGTCCTTCACTCTTTACCCTTTCGATGTGGCGCGTGCCACAATTGGTTTTGGGTGGTTGGCGGTATGCCGGTGCGGGCTGAGACCTTGGAGCGGCCGGAGCGGGTCGAAAGTGTTGCAAACCAACTTGGACGCCCTGCACCACCTTTTTGAGGT
>JAQSDP010000395.1 GCA_029945985.1 bacterium
CGTTTTCTCAAAACTCACCGTACGGATCTGACTTCCGCCAGTCTGATACGGCGGCATCTTGTCGAGCCACTCGCGCTTGCCGTAGACGACACCGCTTCCGGTCGGGGCGAACATCTTGTGGCCTGAGAAGACGAAGAAGTCGGCGTCAAGGTCCTGCACATCTACCGGAAAATGCGGAACGCTCTGAGCCGCGTCGACACACACCGGAACGCCGAACTTGTGCGCCGTCGCAATCATTTCCTTGACCGGGTTCACTGTCCCGAGCGCGTTCGATACGTGCCCGATCGCGACGATCTTCGTGCGCTCATTCAGCAGCTTGTCGTATTCCTCGATGATCAGCTCTCCCTTCTCATTCATCGGGATCACGACAAGTTTCGCCTTTCGTTCTTCGGCGACGACCTGCCACGGAATGATGTTCGAGTGGTGCTCCATCTGCGAGACGAGTATCTCGTCGCCCTCGTTGATGAAGCCGTGACCGTATGAATGCGCGACCAGGTTGATGCCCTCGGTCGTGCCGCGAACGAAGATGCAGCAATTCACATCCGGAGCATTGATAAACCGTTTCACCTTCTCACGAGCCGCTTCGTACGCCGTCGTCGCGTGCTGCGAAAGATAGTGCACGCCGCGATGGATGTTCGAATGCTCTTCCGCGAGATATTTCGAGGTCCGGTCGATCACCGCCTGCGGCACCTGCGACGACGCCGCATTATCCAAATAAACCAGCGGCTTTCCATTCACTTCGGTATGAAGGATCGGAAAGTCCTTACGAACTTTAGCGACGTCCCACCCTGGGCTCGCCTTAGCAGAAGTCATTACGTACCTCTTACCTCTTCGCGGCGGCCGAGGCAATTGCCTTCGACTTCGCCGTCGCCGGCTCCGGAGCCGGCGGATTGCTCTTTGCCTTTCTTTCTTCTCGAGCGATAAACTCCGTCAATGCCTTTTCGATGGTCGCAGCCCGCCGGTGTTTTTCACCCGCGATCTCGTCGATCTTCTTCAAAATTGACTCTTCGATAATAAGCGATTGTCTAACTCTCATAATTTTTATACTTCCAACTTTACATTCAGCCGATTAAGCACGGCAGCGTCCAGATCGGATTTAATGGCTTCGATCCCGATCTTGTTAATTATCTGCTCGACAAAACCGTACGTCAGCAGATTTCTTGCGAGCGGTTCCGGTAAACCGCGTGTCAGCAAGTAGAAAAGTTCTTCTTCTTCAAGCTGCCCCACCGTGGCCCCATGTGAGCATTTTACATCATCGTTAAAGATCTCGAGTTGCGGCTTTGTATCGACCCGAGCATCGTTCGACAGCAGAAGATTCTTATTCGACTGTTGCGCGTCCGTTCCGCTCGCATTCTCGCGGACAAAAACCTTGCCGTTGAATACCGCCCGCGACCTATCGTTCAGCGCCCCCTTATATGTTTGATGCGAAAAACAGTTCGGCACGATGTGGTCAATTATCGAATGCGTGTCGTGATGCTGCGAACCTTCCAGCATATAGAGCCCATCGACCCACGCCTCGCCACCTTCGGCCCGGAATTTGACGTCTATATCATGGCGGCTCAAACCTCCACCCATATTGATGTTGGTCGAATCGTAGGAGCTGCCCCGTCCGAGTGAAACCTCGGTAACGCCGTAATGAAATGCCTCGGGCGAATCTCTCTGCACTCGGTAATGCGTTAAATGCGCGTTGTCTTCCACGAATGCCTGAACGGCCGCATTCGTGAAGCTTTTAGCAGTCGACGCATATGTCTCGACGATCGTCGCTTTGCTTCCCGCCTCAGCGATCACGATGACGTGGGGAAATATCGCCTTACCCTCTTCACCCTCAAACGAAAAGACGACCGGATCTTCGAGCGCGGTGTCTTTCGAAATCCTAAGGACCGCAATGTTTGCGAATGCGAGATTGAGGGCCGTGAAACCGTTTCGATCGACCTTGAAGGCTGTCAGCAAATCAACAGGCACTTCCTGGCCGACAGCGATCGACGAGTCGTCTACTGCCCAGTCTAGTCCCGCAAGCGGAGCGACATTCGTATATTTCCAATCCTCGTCTCGCACCGTAGGGAAGCCATTCGCCTCAAAAACCGCGAACGCTTCTTCCCGCAGCGAACGCAGACGCGTGTTTTTTTCAACTTCGATCTGCGAACGGAAAGCCGCTCCAAAGTTCGTCTTTTTTCCTACTTGTAAACTCATTACTTCTTCGCCGCCCTCAGTATTTTCTGCAAATCGTCCGCGATCGGCATCGATCTGATCGGACTCACGTTTGCACCGCCAGTATTGCCTGCGGGGTAAATGCCCAACGGAGTCTTGGTAGCTGCTCCGGCGATCCGCAAAGCTTGTCCAGCGATCTCGCGTTTGTCACCGGTGCGGATGCCGTGTTTCAGCATGAGCCAATGCACTCGCGTGTGATGATACGTACTCGACTGGCCGAGGACGTGAGCCCGTTCGAGATGTCGGAACGCCTCAGCGTCGTCACCGGCGTTCGCTGAATCTGCGGCTTTTGCGATCTCTTCCTCGATGTGTTTTGTCAGCACGTCGGCCATTATTTACCTGCGGCTTTCACCCAGTCGTATCCCTTCTCTTCGAGTTCGAGCGCCAGTTCCTTGCCGCCCTCCTTCACGATCTTTCCGCCAGCA
>JAQSDP010000396.1 GCA_029945985.1 bacterium
CTGAGGTGCCGAGAGACTTCCCGTCACGGGATCGGTATAGACGAATGTTCCCGCCATAAGGCAAAGAAAGGCCACGAACGTTAACGCTCGCAACTTGACGAGTATACGTGCCCGGTATCTTTTCATTGTGGATGACCGCAGGAATCTAAGAAACGCCGTCCACGTATCTTACGCGGAAAGTGGGCAACAGGAAAGTGACATGCGTCACATCACGTAAACTACATCCGCGGCACGCTTGTGCGTAAAATTCCACAGCTGCATGAGGACTACTTCACGCGTACCTGAATAACAATTCAAAGTAAGCCCGGTTCTATCTAATGAATAGCACGTCGCGGAGTGCGAACGGCCTGGGTACATCAATTGCCACTCATAGTTCGATTTTCACTGGCGGGAGGAACCTCGGGTTCCAAAGATATCAATTGGCTATGTCCACCTTAGAAGAAACCATCACAAAAGCTCCAACTGAGCCTCGATCGAGAGAGCGAAGAGAGGACTCCATTTTGTCGCGCATCCTGAAGCTGTTCTGTTCCGTGCGCTTAGGAGTTGGCCTCCTGATCGCACTGGGATTCGCGTGCTTCATCGGCATGCTCGT
This sequence comes from bacterium, assembly GCA_029945985.1. Lineage (GTDB taxonomy): Bacteria > Acidobacteriota > Blastocatellia > Pyrinomonadales > Pyrinomonadaceae > OLB17. The sequence continues at coordinate 593 of JAQSDP010000396.1, forward strand.
GATGCAGCAGAATGTCGACGGGTTTGACAAGTATTTTGCGGAACTCACGCCGTCGCAGCGGTTGGTCTACGGCTCGCTCGACTTGTTCGACATTTATCACGCGTGGTATTTCAACGCGCTTCTTGCGTTGTTGTCGCTGAATATCGTTTTGGCGTCCATCGATCGGTTTCCAAAAACCTGGCTATATGCGTCAAAACCAAATCTGAGCGTGCCGGTTCGATGGCTTCGCGATCAAAGAGCAAACTCATCCATAGAGCTTTCGGGAGACAGCGGGGAGATCGCTGCTCATATTGCCGAAGAGATGAAGAATGCCGGCTGGAAAAAGACCGCAATCAGCGAAAAGGCCGGGAAGACCTTTGTCTTCGCGCAATCGGGACTTTGGAACCGGTTTGGATACCTCGCCGTCCACGTCGCACTACTGACGATCTTTCTTGGTGGGTTTCTTACGGCTCAACTGGGTTCTACCGGGCAAATGCCAATAGCGCCCGGAGAAACTTCCAATCTCACGCTGGACACGGTTGTCCAACTCGACCAGGTCAATCAAATAACCAAGCAGCTGCCATTCGAGATCATCTGCACGGACATTCAGCAGAAGCTTATCCGACAGGACGGGCCGATAAACGTCGGCAACACGATCGACTGGCTGACATACTTTCAGATAAAAGACGAGACCGGAACTCACGACGCCTTTGTTCAAATGAACAAGCCGTTTGACTATCGCGGCTATCGCTTCTTTCAGGCCAGCTTCGTTCCCGTGGGCAGGGCGAGAAACATCACTGTCAGGCTTACACCGGAAACTGGCGGACCGACGGAAGACATCGTGATCCCACGTGATGGAGCAGTTACGCTGGCCAACGGTAGCCAGATCCGCTTCTCAGAATTTCGAGGCAATTTCAGCATTGGAAGGGAGGACCCGAACGAAGATACAAGCAACTATCCGAATCCCGGCGCTATACTTCAGGTCTTTCAACCTGGCCAGCCGCCAGTCACCGCATATGCTTTCGGTCCGAAACTCGCGAATATGCCGGTCGCCAAAAAACCGGTCGCGGGTTATTCGTACTCACTGCTTGAATTTGAAAAAGCTTCCGACCGACACGTTCTCGCGGTCCAACGCGACCCTGGCGCGAACGTGGTGTACGTTGGATTCTTGATGCTATTCATCACACTTGTCGGCGTGTTCTTCTTTTCTCATCAGCGTGTTTGGGCCGCGATCGAGAAGAAGGCTGATGGGACGAACGAGATAACTCTGGCCGGAAACACAAACAGAGGTCAGAATACGTTCGATGAAAAATTCGAACGCTTTGTTAAGAGTTTACAGAAACAGGAATCTGGAGAAGCCGCATGAATCAGGAAATATTGAATCAACCCGTTTTGGTCTCGGAAGAAAGCACCACCGGCGATGGAGTCCTCTCAAGCTGGCGGTCCTACGCTCCGTTTGTGGTATCCATTTTAGGCTCCGTTCTACTTTTAGCCGCCAGAGTTTCCTTCGGCGGAGAACGCTTTATTTCTGACGGAGCGTTGATGATGCTTGCCCTCGCATCCTATCTGATCGCGGCCGTCTTTTTCCTGACGAATTTCTACGCGCCCTTCAAATTCGCCGAATCTCTCGGCCTCTGGGCAGCGACGCTCGGGGTCTTTTTCAATCTGTCCAGTTGGCTTGTCCGGTGGGCGGCCGCCTACGATCGCGAACTGGCGATATTCACTGACCAAGGTAACGGCGCCGCTGACATGCCGTGGATCTTTCGCTACGTTCCGTTCGCAAATCTATACGACCTTAGCCTTGCCTTCGCATTCGGTGCCGGCGTCACGACACTGCTGATAATGCGCCGAAATCAGTTTCGGCTCGTCGCGGCTCTTTCGCTGCCACTCGCAGCCATCATTCTTGTACTCGCCAGATTTATTGGCAGCGAATTCCTAGATCTCCCGCCGGTACTGGATTCGTACTGGCGACCGATCCACGTCGGCATTGCCTCGCTGAGTTACGGTGTGGCGCTTGTCTGTTTTGCGGTCGCGGTTCTCTACCTGTTAAAGGATGGACTCAAGGTCGAGAAGATGGCGGTCTGGACGAGTATATTTGCTCTCGGTGTATTCGCTACGATCAGCAAGTTCAGCGTTTTCAACCCGACGACTTTTGGATCCTATACCGCGTCGACGTTTGTTGGCGAGTCGCGAATGTCACTTGCTCTGCGGGCTGAGATTCCTTACGTAGGTTGGCTGCTCGTGTGTGCGGCGGCGCTTATGATCGGCGGCATATTCGCTTTCGCGTCATATTTCTCGAAGAACGATGACAAGATGCGGGTGTTCGGCAACCGGCTGATGCAGGCCGCACTTCTTGTCCAGGCCGCCGGGATCGGCATGCTCGTCTATCAGATCAAGACGATCCAGAACGTGGTCGATCACATCAGCACTTCACAGTACGAAAGATTCGCCGTATGGATGCTGCAGCAGGAAGATGTTCCGCAGGCACAGATCAACCTAATGGGCTCGGCCCAGTTGATGGATATCTCCGGCAAGTGGATCACGGACAACGCTTCAAAACTCCACCTTAGTTTGAATGCAAACCCGGTCGAACTTGCTGCTTTGATCACCGCTTTTGCCGGAACCTTCTTCATCGTATTATTCAGTTTCAAGACGGAAAAGATCCGCGAAGCTTTGCCGTCCGCCGAAACCTTGGACGGATTGATGTACAAGCTTGCCGGCGTTGCGTTCGCCGGGCTTGCTCTGCTGCTGATGACCGGAGCAGTCTGGGCAAACGAATCGTGGGGAAGATACTGGGGCTGGGACGCAAAGGAGACGGGCGCGTTAGTAGCGTGGCTGACCTATGCTGGATTTTTGCATTCGCGGATCGCATATGGTTGGAAGGGACGCCGCTCCGCATATTTCGCGATCGCGGCATTTCTGTTTGTGATATTTACATATCTCGGCGTTAGCTATTTATTGCCTGGGCTTCATTCCTATGCCTGAGAGAGGGATCCTGTCCAAATTTACGGACTAGAATATGAGTAAAGAAAATGTATTGTTTGTGATCATTGGCCTGCTGGGCGGACTGATAATTGGTTTTGTCTTCGCCAACTCCGTGAACCAGCGGGCGGTTCCGATAGCCGGGCAAGCAGCGCCGAACGCGGCGTTTCCCGCCGGACATCCCGAGGTTCCGGGACAATCGGCAGGCGGAACACGACCCGAAATTCAAGCAGCCATCGACCAGGCGAAGGCGGAGCCGAACAATTTTGACGCTCAGCTGAAGGCGGCCGAATTTTACTATCAGATCCAAAGGTTTGAGGGTGCGGTCGAATTCTTGAAAAGGGCGAATGAGCTCAAACCGGAAGACCGGGATGTCATCGTGAACCTCGGGAACGCTTATTTTGATTCGGCAAAGTATGAGGATGCGGAGAAGTGGTATACAACCGCGCTTGCCAAAAAGAGTGACGATATCAACGTCAGAACAGATCTCGGCCTCACGTTCATCTTCCGTGAAAAGCCAAATTACGACCGGGCAATTCAGGAGTTTCAGCGATCGCTGGAACTGGATCCAAACCATCCGCAATCTCTGCAGAACATGACCGTCGCGTATACGAAGAAGGGAGACGCGGCTAACGCCAACCAAACCCTCGCGAAACTTGAGGCGTTCGACCCGACCAATCAGTCCCTGCCGAAACTCCGCGAGGACATTAAAAAGATCGGCGCCGAATAAGACCTGATCGGGAAAGGTATTTGTATAACACATAAGCCGGGCAGATTACTTATTTGCCCGGCTTATCCGTTCCGATCATGTTGTTAGACCTCAATGCTGGTGTTTTGTTCGCCACAGCGCGTCGTGAGCTTCCTTCGCCCAGCTCCAGAAACGGCCCTTCTTCAACCGGTAAAGAGTGTCGTCCCAGATCCCGTAGTGCAAGTAGATCGAATCAGGCCCGTTCGCATCGATAACGGCGGCGATCTCGTGATAGTACTCCTTCGTAGGAGCTTCGCCGTTGATCTCGGAGACAATATTCGCTGCCGCAACCTCGGCTTGTCTTACCGCCATGTGAGCGAGCTTTGGGCCGGAAAACGCGACGATGTCCCCGATGGCATAAGTTCGGTCTAGCTCGTGAACTCGCAGCATTCCGTCGACCCGAACAAAATCAGACTCGTCCGTCACATTCAAATTCCGAAGTGCCGAATTTCCTCGGAATGGCGGCACCAGCATAAGCAGGTCGCATTTGATCTCGTGACCCTCTGAAGAGTTGACCTGGTTGAAAGTGATCTCACGGATCGGAACCTCGTAGTGGACGCTGATGCGGTGGCGCTTGAAAGCGGCTTCCAATTCCTTGTGCAATCTTGCTCCGCCGAAGGCCGCCTCGAGCGACTCCGGGAAGATCACAGACACCTGGATCTTTCCCTGCTCCATTTCAGCTTCAAACTTTTTCGCAAGTGCGAAGGCGGTTTCGCAAACCGGCACAGGCAGGCGAGCATCAGGACAGAGCCCGACCAGGATCCGACCTTCACGGAACTGGTCCGCCAGAATCCCGAACTTTAAGGCAGCATTCACGCCAAGCAAATGCTGAGCATTTTCAAAGAATCCCGGAACTTTCTCTGTTGCGAGTCGCCGACCTACGGCGATGACGAGATAATCGTATGCGATCTCACCACTGAAATCGTCACCGGAAATCTCGACCTTGCGCCGAACCGGATGAATCCTGATCATCTCGCCTTGGACGTATCGGACCCCGATTTCTCTCAGCTTCTCGTCAAGATCGAATTGGATATCCTCCGGTTGAATTTTCCCGAACGCCAACTGCACCAGTGCCGGGTAGAACGTGAATTTTTGGTTCGGGGCTACCAGAGTTATCTGGTGACTCGAACCTAGAGACGCTGCCAGCTTCTCGGCGGCTACGACCCCGCCGAAGCCGCCGCCCAAGATCAGGATACTCGACATAATTACACCTAAGCCGAGGTCAATATTCGTTCATAATGGCCTCGGATCCATCTAACAATTACGCAAGATTCATTCCCAGACCGATCAGGGTCGCACGCCGGTTCAGCCTGAGCTTCCGGTTTGATCTCGCATAAATGATGCACGAAACCGCGAGGAATCTCTCCTGACCGTGAAATTTCCCACGCCGACCGGATCGACTAGTGATTTCTGTGGGTCGATCTCCCTTTGCCTCCACTGAGAGTTGATCTGGAAAGCAAATTGCAGAGAGGTCGCGATAGGAGAAGCTATGAAGATCACCCGCACAATGACGATCAACGAGGTGTTGAAGGTAGACGAAGAAAAAATGCTGAAGACGCTCACCTGGCTCGTACCGGCTCTTGAACGCCTGCAGCAACCGCACCCCAGACGTGCGATCGTAGGTGCCGTAACGATCGAGCAGGCGGCGCGTATCGCCAGAATCCCGCTGAACGAGTTTCTCTATGCCTTAAACCTCGCCGCCGGTGAATCCGAAGAGATTCTGGCTAAAGAATTGTCGGATAATTTCAAGTGAAGCACGATGGGCCTGGGGGCCCACCGAAGCTCTTTAACTCTATCGGATAATTCTACGAGTGATGACCATTTTGAGACCCGCCCGTATTCAAGATTTTCGCGACCGTCTTGAGTAGAAGCTCCGCCGAGTAGGGCTTGTTGAGAAATGCGTCGATATCGAGGCCTTCCGATTCCCCGCCGAACGGAAGGCCGCTTACGGCGATTATCGGCACATCGGGGTCTAGCTCTCGCAGGGCCCTGATCGCGGTCGGCCCATCGGCCACCGGCATGACCATATCAGTCAATACGATTGCGATCTTGTCGGACATCCGAGAGAACAACTCAATAGCCTCCGCACCATTAGAAGCCGTCAACGCCTCGTATCCAAACTGCTGCAACGTTGCTGACGTGATGTCCCGAATGTTCTTTTCATCATCTACAACCAGAACAAGTTGGCCGTTGCCTCGGGAATACTGTAGATCGATCGATCTTTCCGGGGCGTGTGCCTCGGAGTCCGCCACCGGTAGATAGATAGTAAACCTTGTCCCGCGCCCGGGTTCGCTGTCAACGTGGACAAAGCCGCCATGACTCCTGAGGATCGTGAGAGCGGTAGACAAGCCGAGTCCTGTTCCTTTGCCGAGTTCTTTGGTCGTAAAAAACGGGTCAAAGATCCTGCTCGCGACCTCGGGGGCCATTCCGGTTCCCGTGTCCTCGATCACTATCATGATGTAAGGACCCGACTTTCCATCCAGATCCGCGCGTGCGAGGCCTTTATCGATGTTCCGGTTTTCAGCCTTGATGCTTAGAATTCCGCCGGTCGGCATGGCGTCGCGCGCGTTGATACTCAGGTTCATCAGCACCTGATGAATTTGTGTCGGGTCAGCGGATATGACCCAAATGTCTGGTGCGATATCAAACTTGATCTGGATGGACCGCGGCAGCGTCTCAGTCAACACGCCTACGAGGTCCTTTATCAGATGTTTGACTTGGACAGATACGCGCTCCCCTTCCATTCCGCGCGCGAACGTTAGGACCTGCTTCACTAGCTCGGCTCCCCGCTCGGCGTTGTCGCGGATCATCGCCGTCCACCTTTTCGTAGCGGGATCTACAGCGGAAAGCTGGAGCATCTCAACTGACATTAGGATAGGTGACAGTATATTGTTCAGATCGTGTGCTATGCCGCCTGCGAGCGTGCCGATCGATTCCATCCGCTGAGAGCGAAGGAGGTGGGCCTCGCTCTTCTTCTGTTCCGTTATGTCAGTGTTCGTAACAAGAATGTAATCAGGCTGATCCCTTTCGTTTCGCACTAATGTCCAACGGCTCATAACATCAATGCTTCTTCCGTCCTTCGTCGAGTGCTTCAGCTCAGAGGACCACTCGTCATTTTCAGAGAAAGCCGCTCGAACCTGGTCTACCTGTCCATTACTGAGGGCTGGAAGCACCTTGTCGATGTCTCGCCCGAGCACCTCGGCGATCAGCCAGCCATAAATATTTTCTGCCCCCTTGTTCCAGTAAAGGATCCTATACTGGAGGTCACACACCAAAATGGCGTCCTGGGCCTTGTCTAATAGGGATGCCTGTTGTCTGATCCGTTCTTCGGCGAGCTTCCGTTCAGTGATCTCATAACGGATCGCAGTGTATTGAAACGGCTTTCCCGACGCTTCCACAAACGGAACGATGGTGGTATCTACCCAATAGATCGACCCGTCTTTTGCACGGTTACAAAGTTCACCCCGCCACACATTGCCGTTCGATATTGTTGTCCAAATATTTCTAATGAACTCTTTATCGTGATATCCGGAATTGATCAATCGATGATCCTGTCCCAGAAGCTCATCTCGGCTGAATTTCGAAATTTCGCAGAACTTGTCGTTAACGTAGGTTATGCGTCCTTGCTGATCGGTGGTTGCGACGATCGCGGCTTGATCGAGGGCAAATTTAAGATCCGCAAGCTCCTTCAATAGGTCTCTCGCGGGAGTCTTGGGTTCGATGGTCGCAGTCATGGGTGTCCGAATTACCATTCTTTTCCGCTAGTCCGCTGACAATTCATAGTCGCCCGATTTCTTGAGTTTATAGCGTAATTGATCACGGGAGATGTCCAGGAGCCTGGCAGCTTGAGTCAGGTTCCCGCCTGTCCGTGTCATCGCTTGTCTTGCGAGTTCGGCCTCGACCGTCTTTAAAGGAACACCAATGTCGGGAAGTCTGATGCCTGTAGGATTTGGCCCATCGGAGCCTTGCGCATCGATCATGTCCGCTGGCAAATGAGCCATCGTTACTATCTCTCCGTCTTCAAGGATGGAAGCCCGCTCGATCACGTTACGGAGTTCTCTGACATTGCCAGTCCATTTGTAGTTCTTGAACAACTTGGCCACCGCAGGCGCAAGCCCTTTAAGTTGCTTTCCGCGCCGCTTTAAGTTCGCCTTCTCGACAAAGTGCCGGGTGATAAGCAAAACGTCATCGCCCCGCTCCCGCAAGGGCGGAACGTCTATCTGAATGACGGATAACCTGAAATACAAGTCCAGGCGGAAGTTGCCCTCCGCACTTGCCCTTTTTAGATCTTTGTTCGAGGCAGCGATAATACGCACGTTCAGCGGAATATCCTTCAAGCCTCCGACGCGGCGAAAAGTACCCCCCTCTAAGACCCGCAGTAGTTTTGCTTGAAGTTGAATCTCCAGTTCTCCGATCTCATCAAGGAAGATCGTTCCGCCCTGTGCCTGCTCGAAAAGCCCTTCCTTTCTCTGTTTCGCATCCGTGAATGCGCCCTTCTCATAGCCAAAAAGTTCGGATTCGATCAAGTTTCCTGGTAGTGCTGCACAGTTGATCGCCAGGTAGGGAGCATTAGCGCGATCGGAACAATGGTGAATTGCCCGGGCGAAAAGGTCCTTTCCCGTCCCGGTCTCTCCGTGGAGGAGTATTGAGGTTACCTCGGAGACGGCAACCCTCTGGGCGAGGTCGATCATCTTCAGTAGACATTCCGACTGGCCGATGATCTCCGAGAAACTGAATTGACTCGCTTGTTCGCTTCTCGCCAGTTTTACCTGGCGTCTCAAAGTTCGAGTTTCGATCGCGTTCCTTAGGGTCACGCGCATTTCCTCAAGCCTTATGGGCTTGCTGATGAAGTCGTATGCTCCGCCCCGAAGCGCCGCGACCGTGTTCGGGACGTCCACACTTCCTGTGATCATTATAACTATGGTTTCGGGGCTTTCTGTCTTGATCTCGGTGAGTACGTCCAAACCAGAGCCGTCGGGTAGGTCAATATCAAGGAGAACAACGCGCGGTTCTTCGGAAGCTAGAGCCTGCTTCGCCTCAGCGACCGTTCCCGCTTCGAGTGATTCGTAATCCCACATGCGTAGGGCTTCTGCTAAAGCCATGCGGACGAACCGATCATCGTCTACGATAAGAATCTTCTCCCGAGAAGGCATATCTAATGTTTCTTGTTTAGAGCAACTCCAGATGCATTCTATACCGATTTCGACGGGGATTCACGCAAAGAACTGCGAAAAAGTTCGCACCGCTTATGCCAGTGTCACGGTCTACTGTCGCGCAGGTGCAGAAAGTCGCTCATACCGATTGGCACATCGCTTGCGGTTGGTTTGCAATGTGGTCTGACAGGAGCGCTCTCAAAGGACGCTCAAACATATGAAACTGCTAGTCGCTTATGACGGATCTGCGTGTTCGGAAGCGGCGCTGGACGATCTGGTGCTTGCGGGATTGCCGGAGTCTTCTGAAGCGTATGTGATCTCGATCGCCGAAGTTTGGCTTCCGATCGCGTCAAGTGAAACAGCGGCCACTGCGCGGGCAGACGTAGCAGGGGCGTCCCGCAACACATCCCTAAACAAGCCTGTCGAAGTTGGCAATAAGGTCATCGCGGAGGCAGAAGTACTTGCGAATCATGCCAAACGACGCATCCAGAGAATGTTTCCCAGTTGGTCTCCTACGTCGGAAGCAACCCACGGCTCTCCGGCACGTGCGATTCTTGAACGGGCCGCCGAAAGGGATACAGACCTGATCGTAGTCGGATCTCACGGGCGTTCCGCGATCAGCCGCCTTTTTCTCGGGAGCATCTCTCAAAAAGTCCTTACCGAAGCCAAGTGTTGCGTGAGAGTAGCTCGTGGGCGAATCGAGATCGATCCGACTCCGACCCGATTGATCATCGGTTTCGACGGGTCGAAGGGGGCGCAGGCCGCCGTTTCGGCCGTGGCTAGAAGATCATGGCGCCAGGGAACGGAAATACGCGTCATCGTCGCAACGAGTGAGGTCTCTCCTCCTACCATTACGCGGTTTGTGCCCCCTGCAGCCTGCAAAGCGCCTGAGATCAGCAGTCTCGAACGCGACTCGATCGAGAAACTTGCAGTCTGGTCACTTGACGCTCTTCACGCGAAAAATGTGTCAGCGACCCTGCATCTGTATTCCGGAAACCCTAAAGAGATCATCGTCGAGGAAGCAAAAAACTGGAATGCCGATTGTATCTTCCTTGGAGCAAATTCGTTTGGAAGTGAAGGGGACTCTTTCGCCTTAGGAAGTACGGCTGCCGCGGTTGCCGCAAGGGCGACATGCTCAGTCGAAGTGGTCCGATAAACACGCGAGGGCAGGGAACGCGAGCGACGAACTTTTCTCCAGGCTATTCTCCTTTCGATCTGCACCCAGTCGTGTGAGGCCGTAACCTAACGAACATCTATTGAGAGTTAAACCAGCGCTTTCGTCAGTATTCTTACCTGTATAAGTCTCCGACCTGCCTCGGAGGCGGGCGAAACATATTGACAGAGTCAAAGGTGAAGCTCATCATTAGGTTGAGTTTTGCCGCAAATTGTTCAGGGGGTCGCTTCAGCGGGCCTTTAACCACGCCGCCCTCAGGAGAAAGCTCCCGTTCGTTACAATTCGGTCGCCGACTTGTAAACCTACTTGAACGACGCGTCGGCCGTCCACTTCGGGGCCGAGTCGGACGGAGCGGAGTGCGAACACGACCGGATCGTCGGTAGGTACGAAGACGACGTCCTGATCGTTGATCCTTTGCACCGCGGACGCGGGAATCACGGGAGACGTGCGCTCCGCGTCGCCGAGCGCCCCGAAGGCCGCCTTAACATACATTCCGATCTTCAGTGCCTGACCGGGGTTGGCTAACTCGATGCGAACCTTTCCAGTCCGAGTAGCATTGTCGAATTGAGGATCAATATAGGTTATCTGCCCGCGAAAGATGTTCTCGGGAAACGCGTCGGATGTAACACTTGCTCCGGTGCCGACTCGCAGTCGGGCAACGTCACGCTCGAAGACCTGGGCAATGACCCAAACGCTCGATAGATCAGTGATCCGCAAAAGCTCCTTGCTCGCGTCAACCACCTCACCCGCATTTACCGCCCGGCCCGTGACTGTCCCGGCGATGGGCGCGGGAACCAGAAGTTCCGAACTGATCTGCGACGCCGAGCGGAGCGAGTCAACTCTGGCGGACGGCATTCCGTAAAGGATCAACCTCTGCCGGGTCGAGGCAAGTTCTGTCTCGGCCGTGCGAAGTTTATTGAGCGACTCCTCGCTTGCCGCCCGAACTTCGGGACTGATAGGCAGTAACCGTTGTGCACGCGCTTCACGCTGCCGAGCCTCTTCCAGTTCGGCTTCCGCCGTTCGAAGCTTGGTCGTGTCCTGCTCGAGTTCCTCGCGGCTGGCCGCGCCGATTCGGATCAGCCGCGACGTCCGTTCATATCGATTTCGGAATTCCGCGAGGGCCGCCTCGGCTGCTTTTCGCTGCCGGGAAGCCTGCTCCAACTCTCCTCGGCCCGGTTGGTTTATCTCGACAAGACGCAGCGAACGTTCGTAGTTACGGCGTGCATTCTCGACCTCCGTTCTCAAAGCAATGTATCGGGATTGGGTCTGAGCAAACTCATCGCTGAATATGACCGCAATGGTCTGGCCTGCCCGAACGCTCTCGCCGAGTTCCGGCAGACCCCTACGCACGATGCCGCCCACCAATGACACGGCCGGCGTTTGTTTGTATGCGTTAGCTTCGACGACTCCGGTCGCCGCGACGGTTTCGCTCTCGGCCGAGAGCTGCTCGCCGACGGTTTCGATGGCCAGTCCGGAATTTTCGACCTCTATTGCTGAGAGCGTGATCGTTTGGCCAACAAAATTTTCGGCATTCGAGTCGGACGTGTCTGACATAGACATCGTCGGCGCGGGAACAGGTCGGCCGGCTTCGCCCGATCCAGCGAAATACCAGATGAGCAACGCGATCACGGCGATCGAGGCCACACCCGCACCGACCGCGGCGATCATCATCTTTCGCTTTCGAGCGCTTATTCTCTGCTCGGCGTCGACCTTCCCAATCTCTGCTTTCGGGGATGTATTCTCTTCCATTCTTATTTGGCCTCCTGAGCGGCCGGCGTTTCGCTGGCGGAGATCGGCTTGTGTTCGCGGGCCGGCGGGAGAAAGGCGAGTATCGCTGCCAACAAGAGAACGATCATCGCGAGTAGTACTTCGAGTCTCACACTATTGAACAGCCGCCTCTCACCTGCGTCGGCGCCAGCGTCGGATTTGGCGAAGAGCCGAGGTCGAAGTACGAAGGCGTTGATGCCGCCGAGTACGATCATCACGCCTGATATTGCAACTTTCGCCACCAGCACAAGCCCGTATGTGGTCCCCACAAGTGCGGAAGGACTCTCGACGTGAATCCAAGTGTTGTATAAACCGGTGATCGCGAGCAGGACGGTAGCAGGGATCGCAATATTCGTGAATCGCCTTGTGATCGCAGACAGCGACTCTTGAGCGGCTTGGCGATCAGCTTCCCCGAGAGCTGATGCGATCGCGAAGGCGAGCACGCCGAGTCCCCCGATCCACATCGAGCCTGCGACCAAATGTAGCCAGTCGGAAATGATCGCAAGACTGTATTCGTCCCACGCGGCGCGCGCGTGACCGGAGATGCTCGGGCCGAGCAGCGCCGCGAGAGTCAAGCCGAACGCGAACCACAGGACGACTTTACGCGGAGCCTCCTTCCGTATGCTCGAAAGAATCAGCAATACGAACGCGACAATTGCGGTGAGTAGCTGCAGCAGCCAAGACGGACCGAAACTCGTTTCACTTAGGACTGACATCCCCTGCGATATTCCGAACGAGCCGGTCAACATCTGCGTTTGCAGCACTAGCGCCGCGAACAGTCCCGCGATCGTAAAAAATGCCGCTGCGGCGAAGATCCACATGAGCCGGGCGTCGAGTGTTTCAGATCGTGCCGCGCTGCCTAGTACAAATAGTCGAAAGCCGAGGCCACCGGTCAGCGTCATCATCCCGATATAGATCAGCCATCGGACGAGGCTTTGGGGCCAGTTGATCGACGGAGCCGCCTGATGGTCCGAGTGGTCCATGCCGCCATGATCGACGTCGGCTGCACCCGCCTGGACCGCTTGCGATTCATTCCCAACCGTGAATTCGAAGTTTCCGTCGATGATATGATCGTCTGCGGAAAGGGCCCGCCACTCCACCCGATATGATCCGGGTAGGAGTTCGGGTAACGATACGGAGATGAGCTTCCCTTGATCGGACTCAACTATCGCGCCGACGAAGATCGAGACTCCTGAAGCATCTTTGACTGCGATCGAACTCATCTTCGATTGAACTCTGACGCTAAACTGGAGGGAGATCGATGGCGGTGACGTAGTCAATGTCTCGCCTGCTGATGGCGTCGAGGAAACAAGCTTCGCGTGGGCAAGCGACGTCGATACGGCGAGAAAGATCGCCGCGACTACTAAGACCAAATTTGCAGTTCTTCTTATCATCTCAAAGCAGCATCGTTCGTCGCTTTCAGTATCTCAACCATCGCCAGATACGCTTCGAGTTGGGCATCGATGAACCCGTTCTCTGTCTCGATATATCGATGGTGTTCCGCTATGTAATCAAGCAGCGTCTTTGAACCAAGTTCGTATGTCTGACGGACGACCTCAGCGTTATCCGCCGCCCGATCGCGAACTCCGACACGATAGATCTCCATCGCTCGAAAGGCTCGGTTATAACGGGCGTAGGCAACGGCAACCTCGCGGCGGATAGTGAGTTCGCCGAACTCCCGACGGTTCCGTGCCGCCTGTTCTTCAAGCAGCGAGGCCGCTATTAGTCCCTGATTCCTGTTTCTCACAGGGAGGTTCAAGCGCACTCCGAACGTGAAAAAATTCATTCTCTGCTCGATCGGTAGAAGTGCTCCGGACACTTCGTCGACGCCGAGCAGTGGAAAGCCGCTTTGCATTCGCTGATACCCGAGCATAACGTCGGCATCGATGCGGCCCTCGCTTCGTGCCTGTCCGACTCGAGCCCCGGCAAGTTTCTCAACCGCGATCGCTCCCAATAGGTCCGGCCTTGTTTGCAGGGCCGCCTGTTCCGCACCGATCTGCGGAGGCAGCGTTCGAGCGAGGGTGTTGAGGTCTCCCTTAAGGACGAGGGGCTCCTCAGGACCCATCCCAACCAAGTTTCTCAGCTCAAAGAGTCGTACTTCCGCCGCCCCTTCGTTTGTTTCGCGAACTGCTCTGATCCGGTTCAACTCGACAAACTCCTGGCTTTCTTCGAGCGGAGGCGTGCGTCCCTCCGCAACTCGAGCCGAGACAAGCTGAACGTTTTCTTCCGCCATCGCGAGGATATCCTCACTGAACTTTAACTTTAATATGGCGGCAAGGGCCTCGCCGAACTTCGTACGGACTTCAGCCGCCAGTTGCCTTTCGCGTTCAGCGAGTGCCTGCCGCCGGATCTCAAGTTCCTTCTCAGCGACATTAATTCGGGCAGCCCGGCGGCCTCCGAGTTCGAGTGGTAATGCACCTTGCACCATCACGCTGTTATCGCCCATGCCGCCGATCTGGCGCGTTCCGCTGACCTCGAGGCTCGGGTTTGACCGGAGTCGCGCCTGGCGAATAAGTGCTTCGCCCGCTTCCGACTCCTTACGCATCGCGAGTACTTCGAGATTGTTTGCAAGGGCTGCCTTTACTAGATCGTCGACAGATCGCCCGTCTCTTTCATTCAGGTACTTTGCGTAAGATAGAGCTGTGTTAGCCGCCGGCGGTTGCGCGCTAAGAACCGCCGCTGCCGCAACCAGAACCACGGACGCAGATATCCCGAACATGAGGGAACGAAGCTTCATTTCTCTATGAAACGATGAGCTTGCCCCGGTGCATATTCATTCCGCAGGTAAAGGCAAATTCACCGGCCTTCCGAGGTGTGAAGCTAACGGTAACCGCCTGATTGAGCGGAAGCTCGCGACGAATGCCATACTCGGCAAACACGACCTCGGTCGCACATGTCGCGTCAGTTGTTCGAAGAAAAGTCACCTTTGCCGGCACCCCGCGTTTTAGCCGAATGCTGGCCGGATCGTAACCATAGTTTCCGATCACTACCTTCGCCGACTGACTTCGCGCAGACTTTCGACTCTGGGCGTCGGCGCCATGCGGGGCTAGGAAAGCCGCAGCCAGCACGGCCATCGAAATCGTCGTTCGCAGTAATTTTATTCCTGTGTAGTGTTTCATATGTGTATTCATTTTCTAACGCTAAGCTGTCTTAATCCGCCGGGTGCGATGCGCGTGCTTCTCTCTTAAGTTCCCAAAGCCGGATCCAATAAAAGATAACGGGCGTAACGATGAGAACATGCACCAGACTTGAGAGCATTCCGCCAAAAACCGGAGCCGCCAGCGGCCGCATCACCTCCGAGCCCGCTCCCGTGCTCCACATGATCGGCAACAGGCCCGCAATGATCGTTGTCACGGTCATTACCTTTGGACGCAGCCGAAGCAACGCCCCCTCGGTAACAGCTTCTAAAAGCGTTTCGCGATCCAGCGTTCCCAAGTCTTCCTGCTTTCGCTTTAGCGCCTCTTCGAGATACACGACCATAACGATCGTTGTCTGCACGGCGGCACCGAACAATGCGATAAATCCGACCCAGACAGCCACTGAGAAGTTGTACTGGAGCAGCCAGATAAGGTAGAAGCCCCCGGTCAGGGCAAACGGTACTGCAAGAAGTATGTGAGCCGCTTCGATGAACGAGTTGTAGGTCAGATAGAGCGTCGCGAAAATGATGAGGATCACGATCGGAACGACGATCATTAGTCGGGCACGCGCACGCTGTTGGTTCTCATACTAGCCGCTCCAGGCGAAGTAGTATCCCGCAGGCAGCCGTATTTGGTCCTTTATGGCGGCATCCGCTTCGTCGACAAAGCTCCCGATGTCGCGGCCGCGAACACTGAGCAACACCGTGCCCCGTAATAACCCATTCTCGCTCTGGATCATGGCGGGCCCATCAACTGTGCGTATGGATGCGAGTTGAGAAAGCGGGATCGAAGCCCCGGCGGAAGTCGTCACCGGGATCCTGCCGATCGCGTCGGGAGTCCCGCGAAACTCGGGCGAATAGCGGACTCTTACAGGGAAGCGGTTGCGGCCCTCGATCGTGACCGTGAGATTCGACTCGCCGATCCCCTTTTCGATCACGTCCTGGATGGTGCCAACGTCGATCCCGTAGCGGGCAGCGGTCTGGCGGTCAACGTCGATGTCCAAGTACGGAGCTCCGCCGATCTGCTCCGGATAGACGTCCGCCGCCCCAAGGACGCGTCGAACAACTTCAGCGATCTCACGCGAGGTTGCCTCCAGTTTCTCGAGATCGTCGCCGTATATCTTGATCCCGACCTGCGACCTGATGCCGGTCGCGAGCATCTCAATACGATTGATGATCGGCTGCGTCCAAATATTCGTCACGCCCGGGATCCGCAGAGCCGCATCCATCTCCGCCAAAAGCTTTTCGCGGGTCATACCTGCCCGCCACTCGCTTTCGGGCTTCAGGTGGATGACCGTCTCGTTCATGTTGATCGGCGCCGGATCGGTCGAGGTTTCGGCTCGTCCGGCCTTACCGACCGCCCACGCGACTTCGGGAAAAGACTGAATGATCTGGTTTTGCTTGCTCATCACGCGGGTGGCTTCATCCAGCGAAATTCCCGGATCTGTAACCGGCATATACATCAGATCGCCTTCGTTCAGCGGCGGCATGAACTCGCTCCCGATCTGAGTCGCGACCAGCATTGCACCCACGAAAAACACACCTGCAATAACGACGGTCGTGAGGCGATTCCTGAGCGCCTTTTCCAATAGCGGTTTGTACACGCTTCGAAGGAATCGCATGATCGGGTTAGCTTCCTCGGGTCGCAACTTGCCCTTCAGAAGAAATCCGCATAAGACCGGTACAAGCGTGATCGCCATGAAAGCGGCGGCGATCATCGCGAAGGTCTTGGTGAGCGCTAGAGGCTGAAACAGCTTCCCTTCCTGCCCGGTGAGGGCGAGTACAGGAATAAAGGCGACGATGATGATCGCGGTTGACGAAAATATCGGCCGCCCGATCGTCTTTGTCGCCTCTCTAACTATCTCCCAAACGCGCTCCCGGTTCGAGAGGCTCACCCCTTCCTTCTCCAGCGCGCGGTAAGCGTTTTCCGTCACCACGATCCCCGAATCAACGAGGTCCGATACCGCTATCGCGATGCCGGCGAGCGACATGATGTTTGAAGTCACGCCCGAGAAATACATGAATAGGAACGAGACAAGAGCGGCGAGCGGAAGCGGGATCGTAACGATAAAGATGGACCGGAAGTGCGCCAGGAAGATCAGGTTGACCAGGGTAACGAGAATGAACTCTTCGACCAGCGCGTATTTCAACGTGTCCGCCGTACGGTTGATCAGTTCGGTCCGGTCATAAAACGGAACGATCGACACGCCTTCCGGAAGGCCCGGCTTGATCTGTTCGATCTTCTTTTTAACGGCATCTATAGCCTCGAGTGCGCTGACGCCGTAGCGCATTATCACGACGCCTCCGACGGCCTCCTTACCGTTCTTGTCGAGCGAACCCGTTCGAAAGGCGTTTCCGAGTTTTACCTCGGCGACATTCTTAACGTAGATCGGCGTTCCATTGCTTGAGCCGACGACGATGTTCTCAACATCGGCAACCGACTCGATCAGCCCGATGCCTCGGACCACAGCCCACTCGCCCGCCTGCTCGACGACGTTGCCCCCGACGTTGTTGTTCGATCGTTCGACCGCTTCGAGCACGCCTGATAGCGGTAGGCTGTAAGCTCGAAGCTTGTTCGGATCGACGTCGATCTGATACTGCTGAACAAACCCGCCGACGCTCGCAACCTCCGCTATGCCCGGCGTCGAGCTTAGCTGATACCGAACGAACCAATCCTGCAGCGTTCGAAGGTCCCGCAGGCTCATCTTGTCCGATTCCAGCGTGTACCAGAATACTTGGCCAAGGCCGGATGCGTCCGGCCCGAGCGTCGGCGTCACCCCTTCGGGGAGCTGCCTTTGAACAAGATTGAGGCGTTCGAGTATCCGTGTCCGGGCCCAGTAAAGCTCGACATTATCCTCGAAGATCACGTTGACCATCGAGAAGCTGAATGCCGAACTTGCCCTCACTGTTCGCACGCCCGGCAGCCCCTGAAGGTTCGTAACCAGTGGGTAAGTTATCTGGTCCTCGACTTCTTTTGGCGAGCGCCCAGCCCAATCCGTAAACACGATCACCTGATTATCGGAAAGGTCGGGAATCGCGTCTATCGGCGTCCGCAGTACGGCCCAATAGCCCGCCGCCGCAATCGCGATATATATCCCGATAACGATGACGCGATTCCTGATCGACCAATCGATGAGCCAGTTGATCATAAGCCTTACTTAGTCCAAGCCTGTTTCCATTGCTCCATCTTTGTGATCTCGCGCGATTGTTCGTTTATGATGCGATCCGCAAGTGTTTTGATCTCGGAGCGCTCGCTCTTTTTTAGCGCCTGCTCCGCCATCAAGACGGCGCCTTTATGATGCTGCGTCATCATCTCCAGGAATTCCCGGTCCACGTCGACTCCGGCACTCTCGGCCATCTCTGACATCTTCATTCCGGACATCTCCATGTTCAGAGCGCTCGGTTTTCCGGCGTACCATTGATCCCGCCAACCCTTCATGGTCGCGATCTCCTTTTTTTGGTCCTCGATGATCTTCTGCGCAAATGTTTTCAGTTCGGCCCGCTGTGTCTTAGCGATTACGGTCTCCGACATCTTCAGCGCACCATCGTGATGGTGGATCATCGAATCGATGAACTGCAGATCGAACGGCTGACTGGAGGCATTAGGATCCGACATTGTCGTCATGTCGTGACCGTTCATATTGGACATGTCGTGGCCCGAGTGATCGGTAGAACTTGCCGTCGAGTTCGGGGCATTTCCGGAGTTCGCGGCCGGCGGCGTCTGGCATCCGGCCCCGATCGCTGCGGCTGTTAGGATCGCCATTATTCCCGTGTAGAAAGTTGATCTCTTCATATTCTCTCCCCGGCGCTCGGTAGGAGTCGCGCCTATATTCTATTGGGCCGTCACCGGCAAATTAGCCTTTCCGGACCCGGCCGGACCCTGGTACGAGATCTGCGCCTGCCATTCACCCGACATTTCGAGGTCGACGCTGCCCGAGTATATCCCGGGAGTGCCGGTCGTGGTTAGAGTCGCGGCGTTGTTCATCACGGCCATCGTACCCATTGCGGGCATGTAAAAATTGAGCGACGCCGAGCCCACATCGACCGGTTTGCCGGATTGGTCAGCGAATTTTAATGTAACGGTCTGCTTGCCTTTCCGAAGAACGCCGTCGGCGCTCGAAAGGCTTGCCGTCAGGTTGTTGCCCGCGGTACCGCTCTTGATCTCTTTACCCGTGGCGGCCGATCCGCTGCCGGCGGTGTCCGTGCGGCCACAAGCGGCGGCAAAAACGGCAATGGAAATAAGTAACGAAATTACTAATGTCTTTTTCATCAAAATAAGTCTCCTCTTTAAAGTTTGTCGAATTGATTTTAGGGCGCGAGGTACGCACAAAAGTGCGCACGAATCAACGCGCGCCCACTTCGTCGCGAAATGCAGAACTAAATTAGAAAGGAATGATGGCGCAGATAGAGCGCGTCAGGAGGGCGTGCGAGCTTCAGCCGATGTCCGAGTAGCTTCAACGGCCGAACTGTGGAATAAACCGCAAGCGGGAGTACCGGCGAGAATGCTGAATTCGCTGCGGGCGCGATTTCCTTCGACGACGAATCCTGCGAAATTCGATCCGTGTTCTTCCCCGGAATTTGCGAACTTACGATCGATTCGCAATCTGCCGAACAGCAAGGTGGCGCGGCCAGCGAATCTTTTCCGCTCTTGTCCGGCTTGCAGCAGCTATGCGAATCATCATGGTCTTCGAAACAGCCGCACACCCCCGCCCATACCTGACCGGTCAGGGCAAATAATAGCAGCAGCGATGTAACCCATTTCAGCATTCGCAGACTAATAATGACCGCACCTCTCAGGTCTTGTCAACACCTAAAGTCGGCTACCGACTACAAGTAATCTTCGGGATCACTCTCCCCAAAACGAATCTGACGTTGGTTGCGGCGGGTTCACGGACACCGAGAGGATTCACACTTACAGTTCTCTCTCCAGACTCCTGAGCGCAACACAACCCCGAGAGTGGAACTATCAGTTATCAATACGATCCGACTGGCAATCTGACCCGGAAGACGGATGCTCGGGAGTTCAGACGGATTACATTTACGACGCGTTGACCCGGGCTACCAACCGGAACTATTCAACGCGCGGCGGAACGCCCGCGAACTATCAGGAATCGCCTAATGTGACCTACATATATGACGACAAAACGAACGCGAAGGGGTAAGCTGGCGAAGGTTTCGGGCAGCGTCTCTACAACCGAATATCTAGCATTCGGCATGTTAGGACGTGTGACGCGGAGCAAGCGGGTGACGGATGGGTTGAGTATGGCGGCGGGTCGGACGCGTCGAGGCGGATGACGTACACCTACAACGCGTCGGGAGCTATGGTGGAGCAGCAGTATCCATCCGATCGCGTGGTAAAGAACACTTACGATGCTGTCGACGGATCGATTTCGCAGGTTCAATCGAAACGATCTGCAGAGACATATCGAAACTTTGCCCATGGTTTCGTTTATAATTCCGCCGGAGCAGTTTCATCGATGCGTCTCGGAAACGGCAAGCGGGAGAACACGGTGTTCAACCCGCGTCTTGCAGCCGACGCAGATAGGGATTGGGAATGGTGTGAACTCGAAGGATCTGTTGAAGCTCGAATACAGTTACGGCTCGACACAGAACAATGGAAACGTGTTGAGCCAGACGATCACGTTTCCGGGTGTGCAAGGCCATTCGTACAGAATTACATCTACGACTCGTTGAACCGGCTCGAGAGTGCTGAGGAGAAGCGTTCGGGCTGGTCTAATTGCACTTCGCGACCCTGCTTACACCGGATATCGAGAAAGCGATGCTGAAACACACTCCGCTCGGCCGCCTCGGCGACGCGAGCGATATCGCATATGCAGCCCTGTTCCTTTGCTCGCCGGCATCCGAATGGGTCAGCGGTTAAGTGTTAACAGTGAGCGGCGGGGGCGTGCAAGAGCTCGACTAAGTGGGCCGCGGATCTGCGGCGAAGGAGAAAGTTATGGAAGAAACCATCAACGACACAGTGCAGCACGACCTCAGCGACGGAGCTCTGGCGAAAGCGGCCATCCTCCCCGGGGTCATCAACGGGGCGCTCAACGGCACTATTCGATGGTTTACATTCAGCAAGGAAGCACAGATCCAGATCACCGGAGACAGCATCTCCTCGAACGACCTTTCGGTGCTAGGGGTCGCGATGCAAGTCGCTCTGACGATCTCGATCATGAGCACAACGATCGCCTACCTGACCTACAAATCTCCCGTCCCTAAACCGAGCTATTTCCCGCGCGTTCTTCTAGTGACGATAAAGCATGCGTTCTTCGCGTTCGGCATCGGCACGTCTATCGCGATCCTTTGGCATCGAACCTTCGGCACGATCATGGTGTCGCCGGCAGTGGCGACTGCGATGATCACCGTGATCGCGGGGCTCGCTTCGTGGTTCGTCTCATGGATGACCCTAGGGAGATCACGAAGGATGCGAACCGCTGATACCCGAATGGCTACGGCAGCGACAACGATGAACAGGAAGTATATGGCATTAACGTTGCCCTTCCTTACGGCCGCGGCGGCATCCTGGCCGGTCTTGCCCCGAAACCGCAATCGGCGGCGAGCTTCGCAGATATGATGCGGGGCCAGCCGGCACAAAATGCAGCCCCATCGTCGCAAACTGATCCGGCCGCGTTACCAACATCGAGCTTTCGTCGTCAACCGACGCAGACAGGATCACCGGCAACCGCGGACAATGGCGAAACCGATGGCGCCGGGCCGCAAACGATCCTGGGCGAAATCGTAATCGAGGAACCGTCGCCGGAATTCATCGCGGGCATTTCGATCAACGCGGATGGGGTCACTCTTCCTTTGGTGACAGACGAACCGGCTGACAGCGTCGACGTTGAGGAGAAAACCGATGGCGAGTGAAACGATCGACTGGAAAGAATGGCTTACGTCCTTTCGCCCGCGGGACAAGAGCAGATCATCGACTTCATCCAGCAAGCTCGCGAGCAACGCGGAGCTTCGGCTCGGGCGAAGAGCGCGTCGCGTCCTGGCCGGTGCTTGGAAACAGACTTACTGGATACAGTGTTCCGCTCCTCGGTTGGAGCCGGTTGACCAATATGACGGTGAAGCCCACGAGGGGCTCCACCCCTATTATGGACACAGCATGCCGGATGGCTGAGTCCATAAGTTACGTCCTTCATAGCGGCCACCTTCCGCTCTGAGTTGGTTTACATAGCACTGGCTCTTTTTCCAGCTTACTTAAACCGGAACTTGGCAAAATGGTTGCCCCCGTCCGTCAGTCCCACAACAAGGATCCGGCACGTGCCCTTCCACGCTTTTTGGGTTTTCCAGACGTAAATGTATTGGTCTACCGCTACGTCGTAGCTGAGACTGCTGCCGCCGGCCGAAACGGTTTCTTCAATAAGGTTTCCCGGTTCGTTGGCATCGCACGCGATCTGACTGGAACTTGGATAGAGTGACGAAAATATGTTCAGGCCCTTGTTGCCGCTCAATGAGAATTTGACCGGAATCGCTTGCCCTGCGGTCACGACGTTGAGTACTGGAAGATTTTCAACGGGCTGGAAGAAGCCGGAGAAATTATGCAAGACAGTAACGGTGAACCTGCCGGTATCGGTGTTTCCTGCGCCGTCAGTTGCTGTCACGTTAACCGTCGTTGTGCCAACCGCGAAGACGGAACCCGAAACCGGACTCGTCGTGACGGTAACTACATTGCTGTCGACGGTACCGGTAGGTGTGGGAAACGTTGCGGTCGTTGAAGTTGCCGTAGAGTTCAGCGGAAGAGTGACGACTACATTTGCGATCGGGAATTGTAGGACCGCATCGCAGGAATTCCCTATGCCATCGCTGTCATGGTCCTGCTGAGTTGAATTGGAGATGAAATCACAGTTATCCGGGCCATCTGCTATTCCATCGTTGTCATCGTCAGGATCACAAACGTCGCCCTGAGCGTCGCCGTCGTTGTTCGCCTGATTCGGATTTGCGGTAAACTGACAGTTATCGGTCCCGTCTAAAACACCGTCGTTGTCATCGTCAGGGTCGCAAGTGTCGCCCATCGAGTCACCATCGTTATTTGCTTGGTCTGGATTGGATGTGAATGGGCAGTTGTCGGTGTTGTCAAGGACGCCGTCGTTATCGTCATCGGTATCACAAACATTTCCTTGTCCGTCACCGTCATTATCAGCTTGGTCTGAGTTAGGTGAATATTGACAATTGTCGGTTGTGTCTAGAACGGTGTCGTTGTCGTCATCCGCGTCACAGACGTCACCCTGGCCGTCATTGTCCGTGTCGAGCTGATTTGCATTATTGGTGAGTGGACAGTTGTCGGCTGTGTCGGCGACCCCGTCATTATCGTCGTCTACGTCGCAGGCATTCCCTTGACCATCAGCGTCGGTATCCATCTGATCTGGGTTGGCTGTTGTCGAACAATTGTCGTTACCATTGAGCACTCCATCACCGTCGAGATCGGGATTGTCAACATTGTTCTTCGATATATCAACCTTCTCCCACATTTGCGCGAACCTCTCGGCGGAAGAAAAGAACGTGGCCTTCTCAGCGGCCGTCATTCCGACCCGTTCTATGCTCGCAATAAAGTCAGGTAAGAGGCCGTAATGAGCCATACCGTCTACATTGAAGTCCCAAGTCTTATTACCAGTAGTAGATCTGGTGAGACCGCCGCCGTAGGTGATCGATTCAGACGGGAGTGGCGGACCGGGGAGCGGAAAAAATCCGTTCACGTCTGTGCCAA
>JAQSDP010000397.1 GCA_029945985.1 bacterium
CCGGCTCACGTCCGGTCGCCGTGATCCCGACCGACTTCGACAATCGCCGCGACGTCGACCTGCTGATCCTAAGTTACGGCGAGAAGCCTCGGCTCTATCAGAATCTCCGCGACACTTCATTCCGAGACGTTGCCGACAACGCAGGTCTTGGTCGCTCGGGCAAATGGACTGCTGCTGCCGCCGGTGACGTCAACAAAGACACTTTTGTCGATTTCTTTCTGGGACGTGAAGACGGTCCCGGCATATTCGCATTGTCCGATGGGAAGGGTAAATTCACTCTCGCGGATGCTCCGCAAGAAACAGCCGGAGCTTCCTCGGCCCAGTTCGCTGATTTCGATAACGACGGCCTGCTGGACCTCGTCGCAGCCGCGAACGGCGCCAGTGTTTTGATCAGAAATCTAGGAACGAAATGGTTGGTGATCGAGAAGCCCGGACTATCCACACTCGCGACAAATCTGATGTCCGCGGATCTGGATCGCGATGGCAACCTCGATATTCTATCCATCGCGAAGGGCAAGCCGGTTCAGTTCTTCAAGAATTCCGGAACCGGCTCGAACCGCTCCATTTCTGTATCGCTCCAGGGCCGCGTCAGCAATCGAACCGGGGTGGGTGCAAAGGTTGATCTGCGGTCTGGGAGCCTGTCGCAAAAGCTTGAGACCTATGCAGCCAGCCCCATGCCTGCGGCCTGGGACGTTCACTTCGGACTTGGTAAGCGAGAACAACCCGACGCGGTTCGCATCCTTTGGCCGTCCGGAGTCGTTCAGGCTGAGCTGGACATCGCGAAACTTACGTCGACAAATCGCCGCTCAATGTCGATCGAAGAACTCGACCGCAAACCCTCATCGTGCCCGTACCTTTATACGTGGGACGGTGAGAAATTTGCGTTTGTAACGGATTTTCTCGGCGGCGGCGAGATGGGTAATTGGAAAGAACACGGAGCATATCATTTCCCGGATTCTGACGAGTTCGTCCGCATTCCGCCGGGAATGCTCAAGCCACGAAACGGACGGTACGAACTTCGGGTAACGAACGAATTGGAAGAGGTCCTTTATCTCGACCACCTCAAACTCGTTGCGATCGAACATGACGCAGACTCCGATATCTATCCAAATGAAGGCTACGGAATTTCGACGGCCAAGGACAAGATCATCTATACGACCCGTGGCGAGCACCCACCGATAGCGGCGACTGATTCTCGCGGAGGAGACGTGCTGCCAAAGATCAAGACGCTCGACCGCAGCTTCTATGACGCCTTCGAATCGACGCCGATCCGTGGCTACGCTGAAACGCACAGCCTGACGATGACGCTTGACG
Organism: bacterium; assembly: GCA_029945985.1. Classification (GTDB taxonomy): domain Bacteria; phylum Acidobacteriota; class Blastocatellia; order Pyrinomonadales; family Pyrinomonadaceae; genus OLB17. Next base: position 1,315 of record JAQSDP010000397.1, read on the forward strand.
ACAAGAAGGGATTCGGCGGCCGCACGCTGCTCTTGCTGACGGGCTGGACCGACTACGCTTTCTCGTCCGATAACCTCTCGGCATCGCAGAGCGGTAAAGCGTTGTTCTTCCCCAAACTCCAGGTAAAGAACGCTCGAGGCGAATGGGAAACGGTCATCAACAGCATTGGCATATCGGTCGGTCGTCCGCAGACGGTCGTCGCCGATCTTACGGGCAAGTTCCTGACCGATTCACGCGAGGTCCGGATACTTACAAACGTTAAGACCTACTGGGACAAGATCGCCGTCGACACTTCGCAGCAGCAGACAACTAAAGCTACCGACTTAATGCCCGCTCAGGCAGACTTGACGGAGCGTGGATTCTCCGCCGAAACCTCGTTTTCTGGAATGCTTGTTCCGACTTACGAGCAGATCCTCGACGATGGACGATGGAAGTACTTCACCGGGCGATTCACGCGAACGGGGAATGTGATCCCATTGCTGAACAAGGCGGACGATGTATTCGTGATCTCCAAGACCGGCGACGAACTCATACTCAGCTTTGCGGCAGTGCCCGAACCTGCTCCGGGTCGGAAGCTTACATTTCTACTTTACGCTGACGGATACAGCAAGGAGATGGACATCAACTCGGGCAGCCCCGACGCAGTGTTTCCGCTGCCATTCAAGGGAATGTCGAACTATCCGTACGACCCACCCGAACGCTTCCCGATGACCGACGAAAAACAGCGGGTTTACGACGAATTCACCACCCGAGTCGGCCGCCGCTTGATGCCGCCGATCGAGGCCGGACTCATCGGGCGCGAGCGAAAGCAGTAATATGGATCACATTCGCTATTCCGCCGCGGCCTGTCAGACGGCACTTTCGAACCCTACCGAACGCCGTAAGATGAAGGCGAATACGGACCGCATTTTGTCGATGATCGATTCCGCGGTCGTTGGAAGTGCTCCGTTTCTTCCAGTGCGGCTTGTCGTCTTCCCCGAGTTCGCCCACGCGGCTCCTGTTTTTGCGACGGCGAAAGAACTGATCGAAAAGCTCGCCGTTGAGATCCCCAACGAACACACTGACCGGCTCGAAGCGAAAGCAAAGGAACACGGCATCTATATCCAATCCGGGTCGATGCTCGAAGTAGATCCGCGATGGCCCGGAGCGGTCTTCAACACGACCTGTCTGATTGGCCCTCAGGGAATCCTTTACAAATACCGCAAGGTCAACACCTGGATCCCGTACGAGGTCCACACCAGCCCGCATGACATCGAAGGATACGATGAGCCGCTGTTTCCCGTCGCCGACACCGAGATCGGGCGCCTCGGATGTGC
>JAQSDP010000398.1 GCA_029945985.1 bacterium
TGATAGCCTTTCGCGACAAAACAATATTGTTGCGGCGGCGGCTGAACTTGATGATCTTGGCTTCGATCTCAGTACCAATGTAAGGATCGAGATTACCAACAGGACGTGAATCTACTTGCGAACCGGGAAGAAATGCTTCGATACCCTCTAGATCGACCTTCAAGCCGCCTTTGATCTTGCCCGTAATCATTCCGCGCACTGGAGCGTCGTTCTTGAATGCTTCTTCCAGGTCCGTCCACACGCGTCGGCCGAGTGCGTCGTTCTTTGAAAGAAGTGGCTGCGACTCTCCGCCAATGTGCTTAATGACCGCCTGAATTGTGTCGCCAACGGCAACGGACGATTCGAGGGGCTGTTCGAATTCCTCTGTGGGAATCACGCCTTCGGATTTGTATCCGAAATCGACCAACACGCCGTGTTCCGATACGCCGACCACTTTACCTTCGACCAGTTCACCGTTATGGAAAACGGTCTGTTCCTGTTCGAACTGCTCAAGGATCGCTCCAAAATCGAACTCGCCTGAGGCGGCCGATTCGTACGAGGGCATCTCTTTCGGTTCTGATGCAGCGTTCACCGGTGCGCCTGCTGCATCTGCCGTGTCCTGTTGTGCCACAACTGAAGAATCGCCGGTATTCGTTTCTTCAGTCTGTTCATTAACGTCGTTTGTCATTAACTATTTCGACTTCCTTACTTGATATAACTATTGCGTTGCCAACTTTCTGCCCTGGTCTCCAATGAATTCGGAGCCGTGAGCGGGAATTCAAGCTGAACAGGTAAAACTAAAATTTACACGTCTAAGCGCTTTTATGTCAAGGTTTCGCCACCGAAAATCCTTGAAAAACGGGTATTTGTAAGCACTCGGTACCACTCGACCGCGCGCGAAGCGGCCGACAGCAGATCGGAGTAGTCGTCCGATATCTGCGTCGGCCCAGGTTTGTAAATGCTCCCTTCCTTTAATTTCGCTCGAGCAGGCTACTGATGTTCGAAACGCCGCCCATTTTCTCCATTTCTTCCTTTGCCATTCCGGAAGTGTTCTGTACGCCGGCGAGGCGGAGGCGGAATTCGTCGGGGTTTGTCGCACCACGGAGTGCTTCCTCGAGCGAAATAAGACCGGACTGATGTAGGTAAAACAGTGACTGGTCGAATGTCTGCATACCGTATTGCGAGGTTCCGGCCGCGATCACGTCGCGTATCGAAGCGGTTTTTTCCTCATGAAGTATGTAATCGCGAATGAGCGGCGTCGAGATCATCACCTCAACCGCCGGCACCCGACTTCCCTTCGAGGCCTTGATAAGTCGCTGTGAAACTACTGCCTTTAGAAGCCCGGCGAGTTGAATTCTTATAGACTTCTGTTGGTACGGCGGAAATGCTGAAATGATTCGGGTTAGGGTCTCTGCAGCGTCCAGCGTGTGGAGCGTAGAAAGAACCAGATGTCCGGTTTCTGCCGCTACCAGGGCCGTCTCGATCGTCTCCAGATCACGCATTTCGCCGACCAGTATCACGTCCGGATCCTGGCGCAGGCTTCCGCGCAGCGCCTCGGCGAACGAACGAGTGTCCACATCGACCTCACGTTGCGTGATGAATGATTCCCGGTCCTTGTGCAAGAATTCGATCGGATCCTCGATAGTAACGATGTGCGAGTTTCGATTCTGATTTATGTGGTCGACCAAAGCAGCCAGGGTCGTCGATTTACCCGAACCGGTCGTCCCGGTGACTAGTATCAGGCCGCGGTTCTCAGCGGCCACCTTGTTCAACACCGGCGGAAGGCCGAGTTCGTCGAAGTTTCGGATGTGGTCGGATATTACTCGGGCGACGATGCCGATCGAGTTTCGCTGCTGAAAAATGTTGACGCGAAAGCGCCCAAGCCCCGGAACCCCGTAGCCAAGATCGACCTCGAAAACTTCCTTGAAATGCTGCTTTTGGCGATTCGACATCATGGAGAACGCCATTTCGAGCGTCTCATCCTGATTCAGTTTCGGCACGCCCGCCAACGGCTTTAGCTCGCCGTTGATCCTGACGACCGGAGTCGAACCGGCGCGCAAGTGCAGGTCGGATGCGCCAAAGCTCATTGCCATTCTCAGAAGATCATCAATTCGGTTTAACATAAGTGGTGGTTCGAACAGAGGCGAGTGGAGGGCGGAGCGTAGAGCAGCCAATAGAATTTTACGGCCATGCCGAGATTCCGTAAACATGCAGTAGAAAAACTCGGTCAAAATGACCGAATTCGACACCAGAATCAGGCATGCGTACACTCGAAGTAAGTCTTATATGAGCGATACCGCGAAAATCAGGGAGATCATCCCCAATCGAGCGATTCCTTCCGGCGAGATCGAAATTCTTGTCGAGGGCTTGCAGCTCCCGACCGGCGAGGCTGTCAGATGTCTCGTGAACGGCGTCGAATGTCGTGTCGCGGGGGCATCATCGCGGCGAGTTGTCGTCTCAATGCCGGACATCGGCGATTCGACAGCGATCGTTCAGATCGATACGAGTGATCAGGAGTCGAATGGATTTGTTGTGACGACTGGCAAGCGTGTCGTGAGCGAGATGCATATCGTCGCAAATCCAGCGACAGATCCGAGCGACGACGCTCTGATCGTAACGCGGTCCGGCGCAAGAGGCCAGCAGT
>JAQSDP010000399.1 GCA_029945985.1 bacterium
TAGTTGGGCAATGCTCTGCGGGATGGCGGTCTTAGCCCGATTGTAGGGCTCAAGGTAGGTGTCGACTCCCGTATATGAGAAGCCGAAAACGCTCCGGTCGATCGCCATCGTCTGACGGGCGATATCGTCTGCCTGACGGAGCGACTCACTTGTTTGCCGCTGCCACAAAAGAGCCTCCTGGAATGAGGCCTGACTCTGGTAGAAAAGGAACCCGACCGTCGACAGGGTAAGGAATGCAACGAAGAGTATTAACGGGAGCTTTTGCTCGGTTTTCAAAGCCATTTACTACGTCGAGGCAAAAGAGGCACGATGTGTTAGGTAAACTCCGCACGCCCAAAATCATCTTCGAGGCGCTCGATGTCGTCCTCGCCAAAATACGTGCCCGTTTGGGTCTCAACGAAGACCAGCAGTTCGGAGTCATCAGGATTTTGGACGCGGTGGGCAACCTCGAGGCCGATGTCTATGGAGTTTCCGGCGGGAACTAGAATTTCCTCGCCGTTTAGTGTTACTTTAGCAGTGCCGCGAACGACGAACCAGTGCTCAGCTCGTTGCTGATGCCTCTGATAACTGAGCCGTTTGCCGGGCAGCACTTCGATCCGCTTGACCTTGTAATCGTGACCCTCATCGAGAATTACGTAACGTCCCCATGGTCGGTTTTCTTCTGACGCGCGTTCGGTTGGCATTGATGGTCAGTTTAAACGAAAACCCTTTCCCCGCCAATACATCGCTGAATCAGCGGGTGCTGATGCTTATAATCGGTCGGCTCGTGGCGATATTCCTGCTACTCGTCTCAAGCTGGATCTGGTATAGCGGCTCGGCCGAATTCACGCTGCAGAGCATTCCGCAGAACACTCTTTTCATTTTCATCATCTCTGTCGGGCTGACGGTCGTATATTTTTTCCTGCTCCGGATCAGCAGTCTTATTCGCTGGCAGATTAGGTTCCAGTTCCTTCTCGACGCGCTGCTGATCACCTGGCTGGTGTGGCGAACTGGCGACCTTACGTCTCCTTATATAACCCTTTATATTGTCCTGATCTCGGTTTCGAGCCTGTTTCTACGCCCCCGTTCCACGATAATGATGGCCTTTGTCTGCATTGGCCTGTTCTGCGGCCTTGCACTCCTTACCGGATTCACGGTCATCGACTCGTTCGGGACTCCACAAACTCGCGCCAAGATAGTTCAAATCCTCAGTTTCCATGCGGTCGCTTTCTTTGTGGTCGGGCTTTTGGCAAGCCGACTCGCCGATCGCCAGCGTTCGGGAGAAGAACTTCGTGAGGCAACCAAGAGCCTCGCATCGCTCAGGGCACTGCACGAACGCATCATCGAGTCGATCCGTTCCGGGCTTGTCACGACGGATCTGGACGGGACCATCTTTACGTTTAACACCGCCGCATCGGAGATCACGGGATACACGCCCGACCAGGTAAAGGGAAGCTCGATCTTCGATCTAATGCCCGGCATTCGGATCAGCCTCGCGGACGCATCGCTCGAGAGCAGCGAGGTGCAAGCTCGATACGAGTCCGACCTGACGACCCCTGACGGATTCGTCGTGAGGATCGGCTACAGCGTCGCAAGGCTTTTTTCAGAGGATAACGAATCAAGCGGCTTTATTTTGACTTTCCAGGATCTGACCGACATCCGTTCGATGGAAGAAAGTGTTCGCCGAAAAGACCGTCTTGCGGCAGTTGGACGTGTCGGAGCCGGCTTGGCGCACGAGATCCGCAATCCTCTCGGAGCCATGCGCGGGGCAATCCAGGTGCTCGAGTCGAGCATGCCGCCAAACTCGATCCAGACCGACTTGATGGGAATCATCCTTCGCGAATCGGACCGCCTGAACAGCATCATCACGAACTTCCTGAGCTACGCTAAACCGAAGGTCGGCAACTACTCCGAGATCGATCTTCGCGAAGCCGTCCGCGATACCGTAACTCTGCTTCGTCATAGTCCCGACGTTAAGGAAGGCCACGAGATCACCGAAAATCTTCCGAATTGGCCGATCTTTGTTTCGGCCGATCAGACCCAGATCCAGCAAGTCTTCTGGAATCTTACCCGAAACGCTATCCAGGCAATGCCAGAGGGCGGTGATCTTACAATATCTCTCGACCACGGGATCGGCGACCGCGCCCGGGTCACGATCACCGACACGGGCAAGGGGATGCCGCCTGAACAAGTCGAGCAACTCTTCGAACCGTTCTCGAGATCAACAACCGGCGGGACCGGTCTCGGCCTTTCGATCGTTTATCAGATCATTCGCGACCATAATGGGACCATTAACGTGAGGTCAGCAGAAGAGGAAGGCACCACGATCACTATCGAACTCCGGCGAGAACCGACGTCCGTTCGAACGCCCGTCAGCAACCGTTCGGACGCAGGCCAGTCGCCGATCGAGTCGTTCCTGCGTGTGGCAAAAAGGGAGAACGAAGATAAGTCTTGAACTAGGAGGCTTATATTTGGGACAATAGGGTGCTGGATCTTCCAGCTCACTCATTTTTATTATCCTCCAATTTGATGATCTAGCCCGGTCTCGGCACAGCCTCGGCGGCCATAATGTCTAATATTCTTATCGTCGACGACGAACAAAGTTATCGCCAACTCCTTTCATTGGTCTTCGAAAGC
>JAQSDP010000400.1 GCA_029945985.1 bacterium
GACATTTTTATTTTTCCTAGGCGTGATATCTCTTGTCGCGGGTGCGAGTAAGTCCGCACCAGCGCAGATGACCGCGAAGGAGAAGGCAAGCCAGATAAAGAAGGCGGGCAAAACGGCAAACGATGCGTCGAAAGTAATCAATGAGTTAATGCGGATCCCCGCAAGCTCGATACCAGAATCACTATTTAAAGATGCTAAGGCGATCGCCGTGTTTCCTGGTGTCGTTAAGGCCGCATTTATTGTCGGCGGCGGCGGGGGGCAAGGAATGATCTCGCGGCGGCTGGCTTCAGGCTGGAGCGCTCCGACGGCTTACAAATTTGCCAGCGGCAGCGCCGGATTTCAGATCGGCGGTTCCAAGACTGATCTTGTGATGCTCTTCATGACGGATGAGAGCCTGAAGAATTTGCTGGAAGACCAGTTTGAGATCGGCGGAGAGGCGTCGGCTGCGGCCGGGCCGGTCGGACGAACGGCGAAAGCCACGACGGATGCTCAACTACAGGCCCAGATCCTTTCTTACTCGCGTACCAAGGGACTATTTGCTGGGATCTCGATTACCGGTGGAGTGATCAGCCCGGACAATGACCGAAATATGGCACTTTATGGCTTTCCGGCGAAGCAACTTCTTACCGGAACTAACAAAGTTCCCATCGCCTCAATACCACCGGCAACCAAGGTACTCCAGCAGACCCTGACTCGTCACTCACCAAAGTAACAGAGGCGAACCGGGGGCTTTCTTTTGGCATCTTAATCCCGTACACTGACAGTCCGCTCTAAACAAGCGGACTGTTCCTCTCTATGGGGGCGACAGGCTTCGACAGGGGCTTGTATAGATCTTTGGATGCACGCCGGGCTTTTTGTAGGTGAGCTCGTTAACAAAACTTACAAAACACAAATGCTAATCAAGAATTAGCTCTTGCTGCCTAGTTAACTCTAGCTCCAGCAATGTCTTACGCGAAGTCAGCTTGGAGCGACGCGATAAGGCATAACTCAGTCTAAGCTAGGGCACGTCCACCACCTGCGGGCGCGTCCGAATCGTTAGTCGGGTTAGTTTTCTGCAAGGTTCGCTGGTTTGCTTACTTGCTGGAGATGAAATTTGAGCAAACCAGCTAAGCGTGTAGATTTCACTGGTCGCAACCTTTGGATGTGGGTTCGATTCCCACCGCCTCCACCATATTGCCGAAAAAAGCGGATCGCAGATAACTGCCATCCGCTTTTTCTGATGTGAAACTCCGATCAAGAGTTCAAGGCAATTCGCTGGATCTCGAAAAGCTTGTTGATCCCGGTGTCGGCAAGGATGAGCATCTCGTCCATCTGTTCGCGAGAGAAGGGCTCGCGTTCCGCGGTGCCCTGAAGTTCAATGAACTTGCCGGTGCCGGTACACACGACGTTCATATCGACGTCAGCAGTCGAATCTTCGACGTATGCCAGGTCAAGGATCGGTGTTTGTTCGATGATGCCGACGCTCACGGCCGCAACCTCGCTAAGTATCGGCGAGGTTTTGATGATGTTGTTCTTCATCAGCTTGCGGCAGGCGAGTGCGAGAGCGACGTAGGCACCGGTGATCGAGGCGCAGCGGGTTCCGCCGTCGGCCTGTATAACGTCACAGTCGATGTATATCTGTCGCTCGCCCAGTAATTTTGTATCTACGATCGCCCGAAGGCTACGCCCGATCAGACGCTGGATCTCGTGGGTGCGACCGGACGGGCGCTGCGTCTCTCGCTGAGTTCGAGTGTTCGTCGCACGCGGCAGCATGGCATACTCTGCGGTTACCCATCCAAGCCCTTTGTTGCGAAGAAACATAGGTACTCGGTCTTCCACGCTCGCGGTGCAGATCACCTTCGTACCGCCAACCTCGATCAATGCGGATCCTTCAGCGTAAGGCGAGATGTTCGGCGTGATCTTTGTGTTTCGAATCTGGTCGACGGCTCGTGCGTCAGGTCTTGTGTAAGTCATAGTCAAAGGCGGAAATACGCCAGTCGGTGGTGTGTCCCGAGTGGTCATGTTTCTCGTTTCAGAGGCCACCCTCGCTACCGCTCAGGTTTCTGCCTTAATTCATCGCCGCCGTAGATCTCGATCGCTTCGAGTTTCGAAGGCTGGCTGCCCAAGAAGCGTTCGGCGACGCGGGCGAACCGTTCGGCGGCATCGGTCACGTAGAAATGGTCGATGTCGTCGCACAGCCGTCGCTCGCCTTCGATGAGGTTCGGGTTTGCAAGGTCTTTCTCTATCAACAAACTTTCAACCTCTTCCGCGGTCGCGGCTCCAGAATCAATTAGCGTAACACTTTCACCCACGGTCTGCTGAATCACGTCTCGCAGGATCGGGTAATGGGTGCAGCCAAGCACGAGAGCATCCGGGGCGAACGAGTTCATGGCGGCCAGATATTTTGCCGCGATCGAAAACGTTTCCTGCTCGCCCGTCCACCCTTCCTCAGCCAGCGGTACGAACAAGGGGCAACTCACTTGGAGCACCTCGGCCACGTCGGAAGCCTTCTTGATCGCCTCGTAATACGCATTGCTCGCTACCGTGGCCTCGGTGGCTATCACGCCGATCTTCGGTCCCGACGAGTTCCGCGTCATCTCTACAGCTTTCCGCCCGCCTGGCCCGATCACA
>JAQSDP010000401.1 GCA_029945985.1 bacterium
CGATCAGTGCAGTCGCGATAATGGTCAATGATCCACCCTCTTCAATATTTCGAGCAGCTCCGAAGAACCGCTTCGGACGCTGCAGAGCATTTGAATCGATACCGCCCGAGAGGATCTTGCCTGATGGAGGAACCACCGAGTTATGAGCACGTGCCAGCCGCGTGATCGAGTCGAGCAAGATGACCACGTCGCGCTTATGTTCGACAAGGCGTTTCGCTTTTTCGATGACCATATCGGCGACCTGTACGTGGCGCGTCGGCGGTTCATCAAAGGTAGAAGAAATCACTTCGCCTCGAACCGATCGCTGCATGTCCGTGACCTCTTCAGGACGTTCATCAATGAGTAGAACGATGAGGGTAGTTTCCGGATGGTTCTCGGTGATCGAGTTTGCGATCGTCTGAAGCAGTACGGTCTTACCGGTTCGCGGTGGGGCGACGATGAGAGCTCGCTGGCCTTTGCCGATCGGCGTAACAAGGTCCATCACACGGGCAGCGATATTGTCTGACCCGATCTCCATCTTCAGCTGCTCGTCCGGATAAAGAGGTGTGAGATTGTCAAAGAATATCTTCTCGCGAGAGTGCTCAGGAGCCTCAAAGTTGATCGCCTCTACCTTGATGAGAGCGAAATACCTTTCGCCTTCCTTCGGCGGGCGGATCTGTCCGGAGACAGTGTCACCCGTTCGCAGATCGAATTTGCGGATCTGTGAAGGGCTAACGTAAATATCATCGGGGCCGGGGAGATAGTTGTACTCAGGAGCACGAAGGAAACCAAACCCGTCTGGAAGCGTTTCTAAAACTCCCTCGCTAAAGATAAGACCGCTCTTTTCGGTTTGCGCGGCAAGGACCTTGAAGATCAGTTCCTGCTTGCGAAGCCCCGTCGCTCCCTCAATACCCATTTCCTTAGCGATCTGCATTAGTTCGCTAATGGACATCTCTTTGAGTCCAGCCAGATTCAGAAGCTCCTGCTTATCGCTGCCCTGCTTCTGTTCGCGACGGTTGTCACCTTTTGGTGATTCACTTCCGTTACCCGTCTCCGCCGGCGAAGCTTCTGCATCTTCGGCCTGAACGCCTGCGGTATCTTCGCCGTTCTCGGTATTCTCGCTTTCGTTCGCCGGTTGGCCATCGTCAGATTTGACTGTCTTTGGTTTGCGGGATGATGTGGTTTTGGTTGCCATGGTTGTGCGGTTTAGGTGTTGATATTGGTTGATTCCACGTTTCCAGTTTCAAATGTTCGGCAGGCGCTGCTTAGAAGGTTTGAAAGCCAAAGGTGGAGTTAATCGTATGGATTAAGTTTGTAGTAATTACAAATGAAAACAAGCCTTGAGTCGCCTCAAGAACCCTTGAAGTTTTAGGGATAATTATTTTCTACTACAAAAAAAGGATTAAAGCAACTATATTTTCAAGAATTCAGGGCCAATTAGCGTTAGCCGCTTTGATCGCGTTCCACACGTCATCGCGGCCTCGGCCGGTTTCCGCGGAGTACGCGATCACTTCGCTGAACTTTAGCGCCAGCCGAATAGCCTTTAACTGCTTGGGCAGCTGATTTCGGCTCAGCTTATCGGATTTTGTGGCCACCACGATATGCGGCTTCCCGTTGAAATTAAGCCACTCGTTGAGTTGAAGGTCGAGCCGGGTCGGCTCATGCCGAGAATCGATCAGCTGAACGCATAGGGCCAACTGCTCGCGCTGAGAAAGATACTCTTCAGCCATTACACCCCAATCGGATCGCATTGATTTCGAAACCTTAGCATAGCCGTAACCGGGAAGGTCTACGAAATAGAATTCATCGTTGATAAGAAAATAGTTGATCGACTGGGTCCGTCCCGGAGTGTTCGACGTTCGTGCCAGACCCTTTCTCTGCAGCAGCGAATTGATGAGGGACGACTTACCTACATTCGATCTTCCTAGAAAGGCGATCTCCGGCCGCTGATCTTCGGTCCAGTGATCCTGCGAAAATGCGCTTTTAATAAACTCGGCCGACGTGATCTTCATTTCCTAATAGAATATCGCCTAAATCAAAACGCCCCGCCCTAGAGCGAGGCGTAAACGAACTTATCGCATTTCTATTCCAGCGACGTCCGTACTTCCGGAGCCACTACGTTGGCGTTCCACAAGAGGGGCGTGACCGAAACGATCTCTGCAATTGCAGCATCCAGCGCGTACTTCAAAACCTCGTCGACAGTGTCAACCAGATGGATGGTCAAATCGTCCCGCACTTCCTCGGGAACATCCGCGAGATCCTTCTCATTCTCCTTAGAAAGGATGAGCGTCCGCAACCCGAACCGATGAGCCGCTAGGAGCTTCTCCTTAACACCGCCGATCGGTAGAACCTTTCCGCGTAGCGTGATCTCGCCTGTCATCGCGACATCGTGTCGAGCAACCCGACGAGTAAGAGCCGAGACCATGGCCGTCGCAATAGTGATTCCAGCGCTTGGGCCGTCTTTCGGAATCGCTCCTTCAGGTACGTGGATGTGAAGGTCCTTCTCGCGGAAATCCTTTGGATCGATCCCCAGCGCCTCAGCACGGGAGCGTACGCAGGTCAGGGCAGCCCTCGCAGACTCCTGCATCACTTCTCCAAGCTTACCGGTAAGGGTCACTTCGCCTT
>JAQSDP010000402.1 GCA_029945985.1 bacterium
ACGTCGACGAAGGTTCACTAGCTGACCCTGATTCAAACCCACATGTTGTTGCTGTTAAGAAGCACGCGGCGACCGAGAATTCGGACGTCGTCGTGATCTGCGCGAAGCTCGAGGCGGAGCTTGTGGCGTTGGAAGACGCGGAGCGGGCGGAGTATCTGAGGGACCTCGGGCTGGAATCGAGCGGCGTTGATAAGATGATCAAGGCGGCGTATCACATGCTCGGGCTGATGTCGTTTTTGACGGCCGGTGAGAAAGAGGTGAGGGCGTGGACCATCCCGATCGGCACCAAGGCCCCCCGCGCCGCCGGCGAGATCCATACGGACATCGAACGCGGCTTTATCCGCGCCGAGATCATCGGCTACGACGACCTGGTCGCGTGCGGTTCGAGAAAGGCAGCGAGCGAGAAGGGCCTGGCCCGCCTCGAGGGGAAGGAGTACGTGATGCAGGACGGCGACGTCGTAGATTTTAGATTCAACGTATAGATAGTGGTGGGTGAGTTGTTCCATGAAAAGAGTTTTCGTTTTAGCTGCGTTGGTTGTTGCGTTATCGCTGTCGGTATTCGCGCAGACGAGCGAAAAGGTCACGCTGCGCGGACAGGTCGTATGCTCGGTGTGCTGGTTGGAGGCGCCGGATCGGAAGAAGACGGCATACGGCAATGCGGCGGACATCAAGTGTGCGCTTGATTGCTCCGAAATGGGCATTCCGCAGGCGCTGTCAGTAGAAGATGAGAAGGGGTTCACGCTCTATACGATGGAGCCGGGTGCCTTCAAGCCGTCGGGTAAGGATTATCTTGATCTCGTGCCGAAGTTTGTCGAGGTTGAAGGCGACTTGCGGGTGGAGAAAGATAAGCGATTCATCAAGGTGAACGCGCTCAAGGTTCTTGCTGATCCCGTTTCAAAGCCGAGGCCGTTGCCGGAACGTGCAGATCTGTCGTTGAAAGATCTAACGGGCGCGGCGCAAACGCTCGCAGGGCTGAAGGGGCGCGTCGTCGTGCTGAACTTTTGGGCGACGTGGTGCGAGCCATGTAAGAAGGAGATGCCGGATCTTTCGGCGATCCAGAACGACTATGCAGCGCTCGGCGTGCAGGTGGTCGGGGCCGCGGGTGATGACGCTGCTGACGGCGCTAAGGTGCTGAGCTTCATTCGCGAATTCAAGGTGAACTTTCCCGTCTGGATCGGCGCGACGACCGACGACATGAAACGGTTCGGGCTAGGCGAAGTTTTGCCGGCGACCGTGATAATCGATAAGGAAGGCAAGATCGTCTGGCGCGAGATCGGGATCATAAAGCCGGACGTGCTTAGAAAGGAACTCGATAAACTCCTACAACCGAAAGGGACGATCGCGACCAGGCCGTCACTGTAGGAGATCCTGGCCTGATTCTTCTTGCAAATCTTGGGCGAGTTTGTGAGAATACCGATTGCCTTCTTTGCCGGGTTCGTCTATCGGTTAGGACGCGAGATTCTCATTCTCGAAAGACGGGTTCGATTCCCGTACCTGGTACCAAAATCCCTTACAAGTTTATTTACGATAGCGTTCGAGGAATGCGGCTATTCGTGTGATCGCGACCTGGAGGTCTCCTTTGGATGGGAGAAAGACCATTCGGAAGTGGTCCGGCGCGAACCAGTTGAACCCGGTTCCCTGGACGATCAGGACGCTTTCTTGCTCGACGAGGTCGCAGGCGAACTGTTGGTCGTCCGCGATCGGATATATCTCCGGATCGAGCCGCGGGAACAAATAGAGCGCGGCTTTTGGTTTGACGACGCTTACGCCGGGGATCGCGGATAGCATTTCGTAAGCGATGTTACGCTGCTCGCAAAGGCGTCCGCCGGGAGCGACAAGATCTTCGATGCCGTGGCGGCGTCCGTCAAGCGCGGCGGCGATCGCGAGTTGGCCCGGAGTGTTCGAACATAGCCGCATCGAGGCAAGCATGTTCAGCCCGGTAATGTAATCACCCGCCTGCGACCTGTCTCCCGAGACGATCATCCATCCGGCCCGATATCCGCAGGAACGATAATTTTTGCTAAGCCCGTTGAAGGTGATGAAAAGCACGTCGTCAGCAAGCGATGCGATGCTCGTGTGCGCGTGACCGTCGAAGAGGGTCTTGTCGTAGATCTCGTCGGCGAAAACGATCAGGCCGAATTCACGGGCGATCTCTACAAGCCGCTCGAGATGCTCTTTCGGGTATAACGCCCCGGTCGGGTTGTTCGGATGGATGATGACGAGGCCGCGGGTGGAGGACGTGATCTTCGATCTGATGTCGTCCAGGTCGGGCAGCCAATCGTTAGTTTCGTCGCAGATGTAATGAACCGGTCGGCCGCCGCTCAAGCTTACCGCTCCGGTCCAAAGCGGATAATCCGGGGCGGGAACCAGGATCTCGTCGCCCGCGTCAAGCAAGGCATTCAGCGACATCACGATCAGCTCGGACGCTCCGTTGCCGAGGTAAATGTCGTCGCTGCTCACGCCCTTGATCTGCTTTTCGGCGGCGTATTTCGCGACGGCTTCGCGCGGGCCGATGAGGCCTTTGCTGTCGGTATAGCCCGCCGCGTCCGACAGACTGCGAACCATTTCCGCGAGTATCTCCTCGGGAGGTTCGAGCCCG
>JAQSDP010000403.1 GCA_029945985.1 bacterium
TGCGGCGCTCGAACTGTCCGAGCGCGTTTGTTACGTCATCGCCGTGCCTCTGCTGATCTTCTACAAGGTCTTTTATCCGTTCATACGTGTTTTAGATTGGGCCGGTACGAAGACGGTAAGGATCTTCGGCTTGCATCCGTCGGGCGAACACGGTTCAAGCTACACGGAAGACGAGATCAGACAGTTGATCCGCGTATCGCAGGCGAGCGGCCACGTCAATGAAGAAGAGAGGCGGCTGATCGATCAGGTTTTTGAGTTTTCAGAGACGACCGTTAAGGAAGCGATGATCCCGCGTACCGAGATCGTAGCGGTTTCGGATAACTGCACGATCGAACAAATGGCCGACGCCTTCCGTGTTAATGGATTTTCTCGGCTTCCCATCTACCGCGAATCGCTCGACGACATCGCCGGTATAGTTCACGTTAAAGATGTGCTGAACGCTCTCATCGACGGAAGCAACTTCACCCTTGAGAACATTCTCCAAAAGCCGAACTACGTGGTTGATACAGCCCGGCTTGAGGACGTGCTGCGGCAGATGCAGACCGAGAAGTTTCACTTCGGTTTCGTCGTGGACGAACACGGCGGCGTCGAAGGTATCATCACGCTGGAAGATCTTCTTGAAGAGATCGTAGGCGACATCTCGGACGAACACGACGAAGAGGTCAGCGAGCAGATACACGAGCAGCCGGACGGCACGTTCGTACTCGACGGCGGCCTGGCGGTTCGCGATCTGAACAAACGCCTTACCCTTAACATTCCGATGTCCGACGCTTACACAACTGTCGCTGGCTTCCTTATGTCGGAATCAGGGCAGATCCTGAATGAGGGCGACGTAGTTCCTTATAATGGCCATTCGTTTCGGATCGAAAAAGTTGAGAAGCGCCGCGTTCTCAGCGTGAGAATGTTCAAAACCACGGTCGTGGAAGAAGTCGAAGCGGTCTCTTGACAGTTATCCGGCCCTTGAGGTGACGAACCGTTCATTTAGATTACGATCTTATGCAATATCGCACGATTATTGCACCCACGTCTGAAGCCACAAAAGGTGGTGCAGGGCGTACAGATCTGTCTGCGACGTTTTTCGTCCGTTCGGCCGTCTCAGCCTTCTTAGCACGTTCCGTAGTCTCACTTCGGCCCTAAGATCCCAATGGGCACGCTCCACTTTGGTGCGACCAGCGAGAAACCATTCGGGAAACCCATCGCAGGATCTTTTTGCGGATCTCGCCAGTGCGGTCAGCTTTAAGCGAAACTGACGTGCTTGTGTTAGTGTAAACAGTTTCATTGATCACAAATTCAGCAGGAGTTCGGCAGACGAAAAAATGGGATACATAGAACAGGTTTGGGCACGTGAAATTTTGGACTCACGGGGTAATCCGACGATCGAAGCAGAGGTCGTTCTTGAGGACGGCACGACTGGACGAGCCGCTGTTCCGAGCGGAGCGTCGACCGGCGAGAATGAGGCGGTCGAATTGCGCGACGGCGATGATTACCGCTATCTCGGCAAAGGCGTGCTTAAAGCAGTCGGGCATGTGAATGACGAGATCTTTGCGGAGATCCAGGGACTCGACTGTCTCGACCAGGCTCTCATCGACGAGACGATGCTCGGGCTGGATGGAACGCTTACGAAGTCAAAACTCGGTGCCAACGCGATCCTGGCAGTGTCGCTTGCAAATGCTCGCGCGGCTGCCGCGTCGCTTGAGATGCCTTTGTATCGCTATCTCGGCGGTGTGAACGCGAAGACGCTTCCCGTGCCGATGATGAACATCCTCAACGGCGGGGCCCACGCGGACAATAACGTCGATTTTCAGGAGTTTATGGTGATGCCGGTCGGTGCGGAGTCGTTTGCCGAGGCTCTGAGAACCGGTGCGGAGATCTTTCACAATCTTAAGAGCGTCCTGAAGTCGCGCGGATATTCGACCAGCGTCGGCGACGAGGGCGGATTTGCCCCGAATCTGAAGTCAAACGAAGAAGCTGTCGAAACGATCCTGGAAGCCATTGAGAAAGCTGGCTACAAGGCCGGCGAAAACGTGATGATCGCGCTTGACCCCGCGGCGAGCGAGTTTTATCAGGACGGCAAGTACGTCTTTAAGAAGTCGGACAAACGTGAGCTTACGTCCGATGAGATGGCGGCATACTGGACCGACTGGTGCGACAAGTATCCGATCATCTCTATCGAGGACGGAATGGCCGAGAACGATTGGGACGGTTGGGTGAACCTGACCGAACGCGTCGGCGACCGTGTGCAGTTGGTGGGCGACGATCTTTTCGTGACCAATGTCCGGTTCCTCCAACGCGGCATCGACGAAGGTGCGGCGAATGGAATCCTGATCAAGGTCAACCAGATCGGAACGCTGACGGAGACGCTCGACGCGATCGAACTCGCGCGTACCAACAACATGACCGCGATCATCTCGCACCGATCGGGCGAAACGGAAGACACGTTCATCGCCGACCTTGCAGTCGCGACCAACGCCGGCCAGATCAAGACCGGAAGCCTCTGCCGATCCGACCGGATCGCGAAGTACAATCAGCTTCTTCGTATCGAAGAGGATTTGGGCGACTCGGCTCGGTATCCGGGAATGAAGGCGTTCTA
>JAQSDP010000404.1 GCA_029945985.1 bacterium
TCACGGCGATCGACGGCTTGCTTACTAATTTCCATCTGCCAAAGAGTTCGCTGCTCGCGCTGGTTTCAGCTTTTGGCGGG
This sequence comes from bacterium, assembly GCA_029945985.1. Lineage (GTDB taxonomy): Bacteria > Acidobacteriota > Blastocatellia > Pyrinomonadales > Pyrinomonadaceae > OLB17. Next base: position 81 of record JAQSDP010000404.1, read on the forward strand.
CGCGAACTTATAATGAATTCATATCGACACGCAGTCGCCTCGGGCTATCGCTTTTATAGCTACGGCGATTGCATGCTGATCACGTAAGCGACGATGGCGTTTCTGGATTCAATCAGGGGTATGTTCGGGCCGGTTCGGGTGGCGCGGAATGAGTATGCTGTCTCAGCGCCGCCAACCACCTATTCAGTACATCCCCTGACCGAACGCCAATCCAAGGAAGTCCTTAAACTTAACCAGCGCTGCTTTCGAAACGGCGAGAATTACACCAAACATACTTTCGCTTACCTCTTCAATGAACCACGATCCATCAGTTATCAAATAGCGACCGCAAACGGCGAAATGGCTGCGTTTACGTTCGTGCTGTTGAACCCCGACGGAGCGGCTCATCTTACGACCATAGGAGTCGCGCCTGAACATCGCCGTCGCGGCCTCGCCGCAAAGCTTCTCAGCCACCTCGATGAGGTGCTTCGTGTAAAGGGTGTCAGCACGATCGTCCTTGAGCTTCGCGTCAGCAATCTCCCGGCGAAGCGGCTCTATACTGACTCTGGCTACTCTCTCATCAATCGCCTAAAGAATTACTATTCCGACGGTGAGGACTGCTTCCTCATGGTCAAATCTCTTGTTTAGTTTGCTGCAGCTTCCCAAAATCTACCCGATCACCAACGTCGAACTGTCCGGCCTTGTGCATGCCGATCAGGTTCGGACGCTCGCGTTTGTTGGGTGTAGGCTCTTGCAGATAAGAGAGAAGTACGGTTCGAGCGTCGATATATTCAATTCGGTCGTCGAATCACTCTCAATTGCTGATGCCTTTGGAATGACGATCATCCTAAATGATCGCGCGGATATCGCTATCGCGTCCGGAGCCCATGGAATTCATCTCGGTCAGGATGATCTTCCGCCGGCCGAAGCTCGTAAGCTGCTCGGAGATGAGGCGATCATCGGTTATTCGACACATTCTGTTGAGCAGGCCATCGAGGCGGTTAAACTTCCGGTCGACTACCTCGCGATCGGCCCCATCTTCTCTACGAGTACGAAGCAAGATCCTGATCCTGTGGTCGGCCTGGCTGGCATCCGGAAAGTTCGCAAGGCCATCGGTGACTTTCCGCTCGTAGCGATCGGCGGCATCGATATCACCAACGTTCATAGCGTTATAGCCGCCGGTGCGGACTCTGCCGCAATGATCAGCGATCTTTTCGCACCCCGCACCAACCTCGCCGAGCGCTTTTTAGCTCTCGAATCGGCTGCAAGCGTTAAACATTGATAAAAATATCTTGCAATTCGATCCACGATTAAGCGATACTTGTCCACGACGCTGTTTCGTGCGTCCCCTCAGACCGCTTCACGTTTCACTTCCTTCTTAAGCCTCTCCTTTTTCCGAGAGCCAGTTCCAACCAAATGAGTTTGCTAGATGTTGCACCGATCATTGAGCAGATGCTGCTTATCTCTGATAATGTCAGCGATCTGAACTTCTCGTGCGGCCAAAAGCCGCAGGTAGAGATCAACGGTACTCTATATTCCGCCACTCCGCTCGGCATTGGCCGCCTGACGGCGTTTCAGACCGAGATGATCGCGATGTCCATACTTCGCGGAAATCCGGATGCGGCTCATCAGCTTGCGAAAACCCGAACCGCAGATCTTAGCTACGCTCTCCCCGGCAAATGCCGGTTCCGCGTCAATATCTTCCAGCAGCGAAATTCTTATTCGATCGTCATGCGTGTCATCCCGCATGAGATACCGTCCTTCGAGCAGCTCAACATACCGGAGCAGCTAAAGGATGTTTGCGGTATCCGAAATGGCATTGTGCTATTAACCGGGCCGACCGGATCGGGTAAGAGTTCGACGCTTGCCGCGATCATCGACCAGATCAACGAAACGAAGTCCTACCACATCGTCACTATTGAAGACCCGATCGAGTTTCTGCACAATCACAAAAAGAGCACGATCAATCAGCGAGAGGTCGGTGCCGATACGCACGACTTTGCATCAGCCTTACGCGCCGCACTTCGACAGGCACCGAAAGTGATCCTCGTCGGCGAGATGCGCGACATCGAGACCACCGAGATCGCGCTCGAAGCGGCCGAGACGGGCCATTTGGTTCTCTCGACGCTTCACACTATCGACGCGTCAAAAACCATTGACCGCATCATCGGGCTCTATCCGAAGAACGAAGAAAAAGTTATCCGAACGCGACTCGCTCAATCGTTTCGCTACATCGTCTCTCAGCGTCTTATTCCGCGAGCCGACGGCAAAGGGCGAATTGCGGCGGTCGAGATCCTAAGATCGAATCCGCGAACGCGCGAGTACATCGAGAAGGGTGAGAGCGAGGGCAAGACATTGCTTGATGCGATCCGCGACGGCGAGATCGACGGAATGCAGGATTTCGATGGCGTTATCCGCAAGATGATCGAAGACAAGGTCATATCTCTCGAAGACGGCCTGTCATACGCAACCAACCAGAATAATCTGCTTCTTCAGCTCAAGGGGCTGTCGTCAACAGAAGACTATCTCGGAAAGGACCGGATGCCCCGACACGTTGTCGATCCCGTGATGCCGCCTCCAAGCGCGATGCCCACCACCGCGTCTGTACTAGACATGATGGATTAACGCCCAAAACAAACACGCCATGATCATCCGCTGCGACAATTGCTCAGTCTCACTTCAGCTCGACGAATCAAAGATCCCGAGCGGTAACTTCACCGTCCGTTGCCCGCGTTGCCAAAACATGCTGCGCGCCAACAAGGACCTCAAGGGCGGCCAGGGCTCGGCCACGGTGCAGCAGCTTGCTGAAAACAAGCCGGCCGCTCCTGTGGATACAACGGGTGGAAGCTTTGCCGAGAAACAATCGGACTACGAGATCAACAACGCGCTCAAAATGCTTCTGTCGGCGTTGAAGGCGGGAGGCGACAAGGTTGAGACAACTGCCGACGGTAATGAGAAGCCCCGCCGCGTACTTCTGTGCCTCGGTGAAAAACGCGATGAAGTCGCTCAGCGTTTGAGCGATGCCGGATATCGAGTCTATATCGCACAGACGCCGGCTCAGGCGAACGAACGCCTACGCGAGGGTAAAACAGAGATCGTGATCTTCTCGCCCGATTTCGCTGCCGAGTTTGGCGGTGCCGCGATCCTTCAGCAAAAGGCGAACGCGATGTATTCGAACGAACGCCGCCGTCTTTTCCTCGTCTCGCTCGAAGACGAAGGCACGACGATGAACGCACACGAAGCATTCCTGCGAAACCTAAATTTGATTATCAATACAGCCGATATGCCGCAATTGCCGCTGATCTTAAATCGAGCTGTGATGGATTTCAACGACCTCTACTACTACATGAATCGAGGCCTCGGCGCCGAAGCTATATAAAATGTTCGACGGGCCTCATCGCCCGACGTGCAAATTGTAGGGGCGCGACCCCGCCCGGCTTTGTCTCCTTTTCCCAGGCAAGACACCCGCCGGCAGCAACAGTTGCTGCCCCTACAATCAGATCCAAAAAAGCCCACGATGGACTTCGATCCATCGCGGGCTTTTCATTCTTTTAGTTCCTTAGCCGGTAGCAAGCTCGCAGACGAGCATTTCAAGCTGGAGGCGAGATCCTTTTGGGGCAGAGCCTCCAACCGAAGTCTTGATCGCAAGGTCTGTCTCAGCGAGGCGAACGACCGCGCGTTCGAGCTGCCTCATATCTGCACGGCGAGCTGCTGAAAGAAACGGCTCGGGATTTCCGAACAGCTTCGCGGCCTTGGTTACCGAAACTCGATCGGCACCGCGTTCCATCATATCCTTGGCGATCAGCAGACGCCGGAAGTTGTATGAAAGCAAGCCGATCAGCGCGATCGGTTCAGCTCCGTCGTCGAGTATCTTCGACAGGATCTGGATCGCCTTCTTCCGGTTTCTGCCAACCAGATTGTCGGTAAGATCGAAATTTGGGATCTCGCGGACATTGGCGACAAGAGCGTCGACAAGATCGACACCGATCGTTTTTTCCGGCAGGGCCGATGTCGAAAGTTTCTCGATCTCGATCGTCAACCGCCGAACGTCCGGCCCGACGAGTGCCAGCAAATGCCGAAGCGTCCGGTCATCCATTTCGGCGTCGCGTTTTTTCAGTTCCTGCCCGGCCCATTTCACCAGTTCCGCGTCACCGAGCGGAGCAAACTCGACGGCTCCCGCGTAGTTTTTCAGCAACTTCCCAACCTTGCGATTGGCATTGAGTTCATCCGCCACGAAGATAACGACGGAACTCGGCGACGGGCTCTTAAGATACGCCACAACCGCATCGAAGTAATCTTCCTTCAGGGTATCCTTGTTCGCACTTGTCGCAACCCTCACTTCCGAGATCTTCACGACCCGCCGTTGAGCCATCATCGGCAGTTGGTTCGCAGCCGAGATAGCATTGCGAATGTTGTCGGGGATGTTGAGCGAAAAAGTATCGTCATTGAAATCGCGAAAATCTCCCTCACCAAAACACGTATTGCCGATCGTCTTCGCGGCCAGGTCACGCAGATAAGTCTCCGCGCCATAAAGCACATACACAGGATGTATCTCGCGTCGGCGAATTTGTTCTCTGAGTTGTTCGCGCGTCAGTGGCATAAGCACAAGGCGTCAACCTGAGCGGTAGCGAGGGTGCCCCGTTCAAAGCACCAGTCTCAATCCGCAAGGCACACTCACGACCGGTCGTGTTTCCGCCTACTTCTTCTCTTCTTTCACACCCATTCCATTCACGATCGTCGAAACCACCGACTCGGCGAATGCTCGGGCTATGCGTTCGACGGCCGGGTCTTCTTCGTTAAAGAACGATCTCGGGTCTTCGCTGAATTCGAACGAGTCGCGGAAGATGAAGTTCTGATTGTCGTAGAGGATCTTGTTTGCCCGCAAGTCGCGGATGGTCACCGCCGAGGTGATCACTACCTCATAAACACGTGCGCGGCCGTCGCTGTCGAGCAACACGCCACTGAACGAAAAATCGCGGATGTTGCCCTCGACGACCGCATCGGCGCCTTCGAGCGTGCCCTGCACCTTCAGCCCGCTGCCCCGGCGTATGAGCTCGCGCGAAAGTGCCTCGGTAAAGCGAGATTCGACGCGATACCGAAGGCCCGTTGCCTCGAACTTGAACGCCGGCACCGCAATGCTCTTGATGTTCTTCGGAAGGCCAGTTCCTGTCACGGGCTTGTAGCATTCCGTAAACCCCGAAACCGCGAGCAGCAGCAATGTTAAAAGAATGGCTTGTATAAACTTCATACTTTTTTTCTCGATCGACGGAAGAGCCAAAGTCCAATTATCGCAATTCCGATCGTCATCAGCACGCCACCAACTACACCAAAGAGCAGCAGGCGTGCGAGCACGGACGTGTCCACGCCGTCTATTGGTTTTTGCGCCGTGATAACGCCGTTCTCGACGGACACGTAATATAGAGGTGGTGTCCACACGGGTTTCTCTATCGTCGGGATCGTAGTCTGAAAATAGTGTATGAGTAGCTCTCGGGCATCCGGGAAGCGTTTGTCTCGAATGAAGTTTTCCAAAAGTGGTCCCGATAGATCGCCCGAAATGTGCCCAAAATTTTCTGTCGGCACGGCGATTAGCGTTGCAATCTTTGCCACGCCTGAGCGTCCCGACGCGCTGATGGTCGTAGTCGCTCCGGGTGTGATCTTTATCTCTTCGATCCTGTTGGGCGATTCGAGAAAGAATCGATATCCCGAAAGGTCTCCGACAGAGCGAAGCGTCAGATCAGCAGGGACGTACGTGTAACCAAAATCTGGCGCGACATCCGCAAACGCGGCCGTACACAAAATGAGCAGCAGGCTAACTTTGGCTAATGATCGCATTGGTTACCTTTAGTGCCTCGGCAGTCGCCTTAACATCGTGAGCGCGAACGATTCGGGCTCCGTTCATGACGGCGACTACGGCCGCCGCAAGGCTGCCCCTCAAGCGTTCATCCGGCGGGGCTCCGTCCAATAACTTTCCGATGAAAGATTTTCTCGAAGCTCCGACGAGCAATGCATGATCTGCAAACGCACCCGCGAGAATATCAAGTCTTGCGAGCAACTCTAAATTCTGCTCAACGGTCTTCCCAAACCCGATCCCAATATCCAGAACGACCTTGTCTTTCGTTACGCCTCGAGCTTCCGCGATCGCGATCGACCGCCGAAAGTCGTTCGAAACTTCCGCTACGATGTTCTCGACCGGCGGTTGCGAGTGCATTGTCTCGAACTCGCCGCGTGAGTGCATCAGCACGAGTCCGGCGTTCGTCGCAGCCGCAACTTCCGCGATCCGCTCATCGAACCTTAATCCCGAAATATCGTTGACGATCTCGGCTCCCGCAGCTAGAGCAGCTTCGGCAACTTTCGACTTGCTCGTGTCGATCGAGATAGGAATGTCGAAGCGTGACGATATCGCTTCCATCACGGGCACGACCCGATCGATCTCCGTCTGCTCTTCAACCCGAGCACTCCCCGGACGCGTCGATTCGCCGCCGATATCGATTATCCCCGCACCTTCGCCGATCATCTCTTCAGCACGAGCGAGAGCGGCATCAAGATCCGCAAACTGCCCGCCATCCGAAAAACTATCAGGCGTGACGTTCAAGATGCCCATCACAACAGGCGCTGAGAGATCGATTGTGCGTTTAGAGGTTGGCCAAAGCATAAAGGCGGAAGCACGAGCAGTAGCGAGTGTGCCTCGTCCCGGTCGAGAATTTGTGTGTACACCGACCGCTTGGTTCGTCGGCAAAAAATAAAAGAGTCGAGCAATATTCTACTCGACTCTTCGTAAAGGGCACACTCCCTACTGCTCGTGTTTCTGCCTTATGCCGTTGCCGGATTGTTAGGCGTGATCGGCGGAAGGATCGGCTTTTTGAACGGAGTTGCTGATTCTTCCTGCTTCTCTTCCGTACCCTTGTCGTCGAACGATGTCGACGGCCTTTCGGTGTCGACGGGCAGTCCCGCGATCACACGTTTCATCTGGGCAAGGTCGAGCGATTCGTGCTCGAGCAATGCTTCGACTAGGCGATCCATCGCTTCGCGGTTGTCCTCAAGGATCTTGGTCGCCCGAGCGTATTGCTCAGATACGATCCGCCTAACTTCCTGGTCGATCTTGATCGCCGTGTCTTCAGAGAAGTCACGGTGCTGGTTTATCTCGCGGCCAAGGAAGATCTGTTCATCTTTCTTACCGAAAGCCAGCGGACCAAGGTCCGACATACCGTATTGACACACCATCGAACGGGCGAGTTCCGTCGCCTTTTCGATATCGTTCGAAGCACCCGTCGTGATACGTCCGATGAAAAGCTCTTCCGCGATGCGTCCGCCCATGGCGTTCGCGATCATCGCAAGAAGCTCTTCCTTGGTGCGGCCAAGCACGTCCGATTCCGGGAGGAAGAACGTAACTCCAAGGGCTCGTCCGCGCGGGACTATTGTGACCTTGTGAACAGGATCACTGTCCGGAATATTCATTCCGACAAGAGCATGACCCGCTTCATGGATCGCCGTGAGGCGTCGTTCCTTATCGGAAATCACCATGGAGCGGCGTTCCGGTCCCATCATCACCTTGTCCTTGGCGAACTCGAGATCGTAAAGCGTCACGACCTTTTTGTTGTGACGTGCGGCGATCAAGGCAGCTTCGTTCACGAGGTTTGCGAGATCGGCTCCGGTAAATCCGGGCGTACCGCGTGCGATCACGTTGACATCGACGCCTTCGTCGAGCGGGATCTTGCGGGTGTGAACCTTCAAGATGCCCTCGCGGCCGCGAACATCCGGATATCCCACTACGACCTGACGGTCGAAGCGGCCGGGACGAAGCAGTGCCGGATCGAGTACGTCGGGCCTGTTTGTCGAAGCCATCAGGATGACGCCATCGTTCGACTCAAATCCATCCATCTCGACTAGGAGTTGGTTGAGCGTCTGTTCACGCTCATCGTGCCCGCCGCCGAGACCTGCGCCGCGATGACGACCTACCGCGTCGATCTCATCAATAAAGATTATGCACGGAGCGTTCTTCTTGCCCTGCTCGAACAAGTCGCGAACACGGCTTGCACCGACGCCGACGAACATTTCGACGAAATCGGAACCCGATATCGAGAAGAACGGAACGTTCGCTTCACCGGCGACAGCCTTTGCCAGCAAGGTCTTACCCGTCCCCGGAGGGCCCATCATAAGGACGCCCTTGGGAATCTTGCCGCCGAGCTTCTGGAACTTCTGCGGATCTTTCAGGAATTCGATGATCTCCTGAAGCTCTTCCTTTGCTTCGTCAACGCCCGCAACGTCCTTAAACGTCACCCGCTTTTGCTGGTTGTTGAGCAGTTTTGCCTTCGATTTACCAAAGCTCAACGCCTTGTTTCCGCCTGCCTGCATTTGGCGAAGCGTGAAAGCTAGGAAACCGATAAGCAGAAGGAACGGCAGGGCCTGGATCAAGATCAGCCAGCCGAGCCCGCTGGACGCGGGCTCTTCCGTGTACTTGATAACTGCACTCGTTCCGTCGTTCGCCTTGTTAAACTCGTCCATTTTAGAGACGAGCAATTCTCGAGTCGCGTCGCTGCCGACCGACGTTACGAACTTACCGCCGTTTGCGTCTGTAAACTCGACGCCTGACGACCTTATTGCGGCTTCTTTGAAATCTTTGTTATTGATCCGAGTTATAGCTTCATTGATCGCTAATTCGGTCGGCGCCTTGCCCTGCTTGCTTTGCAGAAACCACACAAACGCAAGCGCCGTCGAGATGATCAAGAGCCACAATAAAACCTGTTTTGCTTTAGAACTCAATTTTCAGCCTCCAAGCCAACTTTCATCTAAATAAGAAAGCAGCACTGCCGTTAGATGAAAGTTACAAAAACGGCGTTGTTCCCTTTACACCAAGCGCCAAAGCGCAAGGCTAACATTCGATTGTAAGTGTCGGATGGCGCTTTTTCAACCTTTTTCGGGCGTTCTGGGGCTCCAAGAAAGGCGCCCGTCGTGTTTAATTGCATCACCGCCCGGAAGTTCGGCGACGCGCCCGCTCTTTTGGCTATGAATGAGGTTGTAGATCGCCTCGGTGTGTTTCGTGCCGATTCCCCGAAGACTGCCGCGATTGAGCTTGATCCAATCCCGTAAAACAGGGAAGAGAGTGGATTTCTCGAGGGTCTTCAGGTGGGCAAGGTCGAGAGAACTGCCTGCAGCCGGTTTCGGCAGCACGATCTGGCCACCCGCTGACGCAGGCGGTTCTGACATTAGCTCCGCAGTTCGGCAAAGCGATTCGACAAGCTTAGGATTCGCCTCCTCCATCATCGGGATCAGCACTTTCCGGATCCAGATGCGTCGAAAGTTCAGGTCTTCGTTCATCGGGTCGCGGCAATACTCGATCTTGTGCTCGAGGCAGAAATTCTCTGTATCCCGACGTTTTGCCCACCGCAGCAGCGGCCGGACGACCACGATCTCGGGCTCGGCGAACGGAAGGAACGGCTCATCTTCGTCATCAGGCGTTGCGAGCGCCAAGGCTCGCCGGGGCTTCATTCCCGACAGGCCGTCCGGACCGGCACCGCGGATGAGGTTCATCAGAAACGTCTCCGCCTGATCGTTCATCGTATGAGCCGCGAGGACATAGCCGGCCCCGATCGATTCTGCCGTCTTGCGAAGAAACCGGTAGCGGGCATCACGAGCCGACTGCTCAAGATTGCCGCCCGCCTCCCGTTTCCATTCGCCGTGTGCAAACTCGAAGTGATGAGATCTGGCGAAGTCCGCGACGAAATCGCAGTCAGTATGGCTATCAGGACGGAGTTTATGATCAAAATGTACAGCGAGGATGCGGAGATCAAACTTTTTTCTATTTCGAAGATCATCGATAGCCGTTAACAGGCTCATCGAATCCGCTCCACCGGAAACCGCCACGACGATCGCAGCCTCTTTGAACGGCATCTCAAGCCGCCGCCATTCGGTGATCAGATTTCGAACGAAGGAATGCACGAAAGGAGTTTAGCCACGAATTTCACGAATTGCACGAATCAAAATAGTGTTATATGTGCAATTCGTGGCTAACTTTCGCTTGGGAACGCGGGACGATTCTGGAGCAATATCGATATCCGTCCGGTACAGACGAGCTTCCCTCGCTCGTCGTGACTCTCGATCTTCCACACGCTCATCGTCCGGCCGTGGCGGATCGGCTCGGCGGTGACGGTCAGCAAACCTTTGCTCACCGCCCGCATATGATTCGCGTTGATCTCGATCCCGACCGGCGTCACCTTTGATAGATCAGCATTCGCCACGACCCCGATCGACGCCGCAGTCTCGAACAAATATAGGGAAACCCCGCCGTTCATTATCCCCACATACTGATGCACCTTCGGCGTAACTTCCATCGTCAACACGACCCGCTCCGGCAAAGCCTCGACGATCTTTACGCCGAGGAACTGCATCAGCTCGTTCTCTTGCGTTCGCTTAATGAGTTCAGATTTTTCCATTCTTGTTTCCGAAATAACTTAAGGCTTGAAACTAACGGCTGAAAATATTCTCAGCTTTCAATTTTGAGTTCTCAGTTACTTCGGACGTACTTACTTTTTCAACGACTCACGAGCGGATTTAAAAGCGTCAGTGACCCGCTCCGGCGACGTTCCGCCGATCGCGGATTTGCTCGCAAGCGTCTTCTCAAGACTTAATGCGTCGAACACATCCTCATCGATATCCTCTGAGATCGATCGGATCTCGTCTATCGACAACTCACCCAACTCCTTTCCTTGATCTAGCCCGAGTAGAACGAGCTTTCCAACAGCTTCGTGCGCGGTGCGGAACGGGATCCCTTTCTTTACGAGATAGTCGGCGAGCTCGGTGGCGTTGAGATAGCCTTTCGTGGCGGCCTCACGAGCGCGTTCTTCATCGACGATCGCGTTCTCCACGACGATCGCGGCAGCCCGCAGCGAGATCTTTACCGTATCTACGCAGTCGAACAACGCTTCCTTGTCCTCCTGCATATCCTTGTTATAGGCCAGGGGAAGGCCCTTCATCATCGCCAGCAGCCCTGCGTGGTGGCCGAATACGCGACCTGATTTTCCGCGGAGCAATTCGAGCGCGTCCGGATTTTTCTTTTGCGGCATCAGGCTTGATCCGCTTGAGACCGCATCGCTGAGTTTGATAAGCCCAAACTCCGCCGAGCAATACAGGATCATGTCCTCAGCCAGCCGCGAGAGGTGCATCATCAATATCGACGCGACGCCCGCAAACTCGATCGCAAAATCCCGGTCGGACACGCCGTCGAGGCTATTCTGAGTGACCGCGGCGAATCCCAATTCTTCGGCGACTCTTTCGCGGTCGATCGGGAAGCCTGTCCCGGCAAGCGCCCCCGAACCAAGCGGCATCACGTTTACCCGCTTGAACGCGTCCGCCAGCCGTTCGCGATCACGCTTCAGCATCTCGAAATACGCAAGACACCAATGCGCGAACAGCACCGGCTGGGCCCGCTGTAAATGCGTGTAACCGGGGATCACGGCATCGCGAAACCCCTCGGCAATATCCAGGATCGCGGCCTGAGTGTCGCGGATCAGTCCATCGATATCGCCCATCTCATCTCGAAGCCAAAGCCTGAATGCCGTCGCAACCTGATCGTTCCGGCTACGGCCGGTGTGGAGCTTTCGCCCTGCATCGCCGACTGCCTCCACGAGTTTCGCTTCGATGAATGAATGGACATCCTCCGCGGTTGAATTGAAAAAATCGGCGTCGATGGCCGAATCAGCCTGCAATTGTGCAAGCCCTCCTATGATGACATTTAGCTCATCGGCTGAAATGAGCCCCGCGCGATTCAGCCCTCGCGCGTGGGCCGCGCTCGCGCGGACGTCGGACGCAAATAGTCGCCGATCGAACCGGAACGAGTCATTAAACTCAGCGAACGTCGCGTGCGGCTTTTCAGTAAATCGTCCGCCCCAAAGCTTTTCGTTGTTCATCTATATCAGATCCAGCGCTTAAATCGAGCGACGATGGTGAGTCCAAGGCCGACCGCAAAAAGCCCGGCCACGGCGATCCAGAATCCGTATTCTAGGTCAAATATGCCAGCCTTGAAATTCATGCCGAGAATTCCGGCAATCACCGCGATCGATCCGAGGACCAAGGTGAAAAAGGTCAGCCGCTGAACCAGAACGTTCGTCAGGTGGCTGGATTTCGTTGCGTACAATTCGAACACCGAGATCACCGTTTCCCGTGCATGTTCGATCGCATCGACCGCGGCTTCAAAGTGTTGACTGAGAGTTCTATATTGCTCTGCCGAATCGGATTGTGCGATCTGGTGAAAATCGGCCCGCGCAAGCGCGTAATATACTTCCCGCTGCGGCATTAGCCAACGCCTGAGATTGGACGTCTCCCGACGAAGGGCGACCATCCGCTCGAGAAACTTGTCCGTATCCACGTCCTTTTTTAGCACCTCTTCATCAAGCTTATCCACCCGTTTCTCAAGGTCGTCCATCGCCTTGAAGTATGTGACGAGGCTGACGTCGAGCAGCGTCGCGACAAAGCTCTCCGCACCCAGGTCGCCTATCTTTGATTCGCCCTTCTCCCGCTGGCGAAACTCATCGAAGTAGCCTAATTGGCCATCGTGCATTATCACTACGTAGTTCTTCCCGACCAAAAAGCGAACACGGCAGCTCTCAATGCCGCCGCCATCCTTCTGCAGTACAGAATCGACGGAGAAGCGAAAGAACTCATCGTAACGTTCGACATCGGGCGAACACTCGTCGTATCTGCCGTGAGGCCGCGGAAGCCCCTTGATCCCGATCTTCTCTACCGCTTCATGAAGCAGCTCGCCATCGACGCGGGTGATGTTGATCCAAAGGAGCTGCTGATCCCCGAGACGTGCTACATCCGCAGACTCGATATCGATCTCTTCGTCCTTACCTCGCGAGTCGTATAGATAGGCTTTGACGTGCTCCATGCTATTTCTTTCGCGATTATACAGAAAGACGCTCGCTCGACACGGCTTTTGACAAGCGATGCCGTTTTATTTAACGGTAAAGGCAAGATGAAAGAGATCAAGAAGATCGTGTTGGCCTATTCGGGCGGATTGGACACGTCCGCGATGCTGCTTTGGCTTAAGGAAACCTACAACTGCGAAGTTATTTGTTACTGCGCTGACGTCGGGCAGGGCGAGGAGTTGACGGGCCTCGATGAAAAGGCGAAAGCGACCGGTGCCTCGAAGCTCTACGTCGAAGACCTTCGTGAGGAGTTCGTCAAAGATTTCGTGTGGACCGCCGTTAAGGCCAACGCCCTGTATGAGGGCGTTTACCTGCTCGGCACGTCGCTCGCACGTCCGGTGATCGCGAAACGCCAGATCGAGATCGCCAGACGTGAAGGCGCCGACGCCGTCGCTCACGGTGCGACCGGCAAGGGCAATGATCAGGTCCGATTCGAGCTGACTTACTACGCTCTTCAACCGGACATCAAGGTCGTCGCACCCTGGCGCCACTGGGAGTTCAAGGGCCGTGCGGACCTGATCGCGTATTGCCGGCAGCACGGCATTCCCGTAACCGCGACGGCGGATAAGCCTTACTCGATGGACCGCAACCTGATGCATATCTCCTACGAAGGCGGCATTCTCGAAGACCCGTGGGCGGCTCCGCCTGAGGATATTTTCCTGCTCACGAAGTCGCCGGAGAACGCTGCGGACAAGGCCAAGGAGATCACGATCTCTTTCGAGAAAGGCGAGCCGGTCGCGATCGACGGTGAGAAGTACGGCCCCGTCGATATGCTTTCGAAGCTCAACCACCTCGGCGGCGAACACGGCATCGGCCGCGTCGACCTGGTCGAGAACCGCTTCGTCGGAATGAAGTCCCGCGGCATCTATGAAACCCCCGGCGTCACGATACTGATGGCCGCCCACCGAGCGCTCGAATCGATCACAATGGACCGCGAAGTGATGCGGCTGCGCGACTCACTCGGCACCAAGTTTGCCGAATCGGTCTACTACGGCTTCTGGTTCGCCCCCGAATTCACGATCCTCCGCTCGCTCATCGACCAAACCCAGGAAACCGTCAGCGGCGACGTCCGCCTAAAACTCTACAAAGGCAACGTCATAGTTAACGGCCGCAAATCGCCCAACTCGCTCTACCGCGAACGCGTCGTTACCTTCGAAGACGACGCCGGCGCCTACGACCAACACGACGCCGAAGGATTCATCAAGCTCCAGGCGTTGCGATTGCGTTTGCGGAATATGGAGTAACAGGAAGAAACACGACCCGTAGGGAGTGTGTCCGGTTGCGTAGAATCTTAGTGGAGAGTCATGAACTGTTTAGCATGCGGAAGTGAATCGCTCGTCGGCGGAACGGTCTTCGATTCAAATGGATCGAACCTCAATTTCAAGCTCGATGACGCTCCGGTTTGGAAAAGCCTGTTCGGCGTCGGCACGCGCGGCATTCGGACCAACGGCTGCGTCCATTGCGGACACCTCCAACTCGCCGTCGACTTTACCGAGAAAGACCCGCAACGCTACCAACAGTTCGAAGGTGAACAACCCGGCTTGCTGGAGCGAATTAACTCTGAACCTGGTGAACAGGACACCAAGATGAGAGAGGTCTTCTGAGTAAGTTATGATTGAGTTGCCAACGATTCAGGGAATAATCAAACGGCGCATCCTGGCCAATTACAGGGCCGATGCGAGTGTCGTTCGAGGTCTTTTGCCTTCTCGGTTTGAACCTAAGCTTCACAAAGACCATGCGATCGTCGGCATTTGCCTGATCAGGCTTGAAGGGATTCGGCCTCTTCACACCCCCAAGTTCATCGGGCTTTCGAGCGAGAACGCAGCTCATAGAATTGCCGTCACGTGGACCGACGATGACGGACACGGCCGCGAAGGAGTATTTATCCCGCGTCGCGACACCAACTCAGGTTTGAACCATTTAGCCGGAGGCCGCGTTTTCCCCGGAGAACATAATCTTGCCAAATTCGCTGTTGCGGATGATGGAAACAATATTGATTTTGCAATGACGTCTGAGGACGGCAAGGTGTCGGTTAACTTAAAGGCGATTTCGACCGATAAATTGACGCCGGGATCTATATTCGATTCTGTGTCAGCGGCTTCGCAATATTTCGAGGGCGGATCACTCGGATATTCCGTAACACGCGATCCGGCGAAGTTGGATGGAATAATTTTGGATACGAAACAATGGCATGTGGAGCCACTGAATGTGCAGGAGGTCAGATCGACTTTCTATGATGACCCAGCATCATTTCCAGAAGGTTCGATAGAATTCGATCATGCACTAATAATGCGCGACATCGCCCACGAATGGCACAGCCATGATCCTTTAACGGTTTAACTCTATCAATGGCCGAACCTCTTCAGTCCTGGCACAATATCGTGCGCACACGCGACTCTAGTGCGCTTGGTGAAATTCTGGCTGATGACGTGGTTTTCTACTCGCCCGTCGTTCACACGCCGCAGGTCGGTAAGGCGGTTACGACGATGTATCTGTCGGCGGCGGTTCACGTATTCGGCAACGAATCCTTCAGATACGTGCGCGAGATCATAGGAGAGAGCGATGCCGTGTTGGAGTTCGAGACCGAAATCGACGGAATCATCGTCAACGGGGTCGATATGATGAAGTGGAACGACGCGGGACAGATCACCGAATTCAAAGTGATGATCCGCCCGCTTAAGGCGATCAACTTGATTTATCAGAAAATGGGTGACATGCTCCCCGCGAAGCCGTCGGGATAGTGCTTCGGTTGTCGCATGGACGTAGCTCGGTTAGCTAAGACTTCTGCGATCGTGATCGCCCTCTCTACTCCGCTTGTGGTCGCGGCATTCTGGCCGCTTTACCTTTCACGTCCTTTCTCGACGTCCGATCGCTACTCGCACCTTCACGCTCTTGTCGGTTCGGTGTGGATCATCATCCTGATCCTGCAGCCTATCGCGATCCATAATCACTGGTATCGGGCCCACCAGCAGATGGGGAAACTGTCCTACTTCTTAGCACCGCTTTTCGTCATCGCGGGGCTTCTGCTCTCGCACCATCGTCTGATCGGGATGACAGACGAGAGGTTTGAGACAGAGGGTTTCGCCCATTACTTGCCCGTGTACGCCTCGCTGGTGTTCGCCGTCGCCTACATTCTCGGCTTTTTGTATCGACAGTATGCGGATGCTCACGGCAGGTTCATGCTGCTGACCGCGGTCCCGCTTATTGATCCCGTGATCGGCCGCCTTCTCTTCTTTTATCTACCCGAGCTGCCTTCGCCATGGCTTTACCAAATAATTACGTTCAGCCTGGCGACCGCCGTAGCGGGCCTTCTGGTCTTTTCATATCGTGGTTCCGGTCCGCCGAAACGAGCGTTGATCGGTTATTTTGTATTCCTTGTGACGCTTGAGGTAGGGTGGTTCACCGTTTCGCTCACTTCGCAGTGGAAGCAGATCATGCACTTTTATCGGAGCCTTCCGCTAACGTAAAACGGGTGGACCGATAGGACCACCCGAACTCTCCTGCTCGATCCGCCCGACTTCTATCCCAAAACGCCTCGAAACCTTGAGGACTGTGTCTGATACTTGGGAAACAGCGAGGCGGTATCCTTAGTGCCGAGATGCTTGGTGGCGATCTCTGCGAAGACATCGCGAAAGTCGGTTGTTACTGCGAGGTCGCGGCCTTCGTTGAGCTGGTCAGCTTTCAGGCCTTTCCAATCTCCGTAGACCTTTCCGCCCTTTACGGCATTACCAAGCACAAGCATCGCGTTGCCGTGGCCGTGGTCGGTTCCGCGGCTGCCATTTTCTCGAGCAGTTCTGCCGAACTCACTCATCGTTAGAACGACGACGTCGTCCATCCGCCGGCCGAGATCGGTCGCAAACGCCCCGATGGAAGATGAGAAATCTCGAAGGAGATTCGCGAGCTGACCTCGCCCTGGCTGGTTCCCGAGGGACTGATTTACGTGCGTGTCCCATCCGCCCATTTCAGCGAAAGCAACTTCCAGCCCCACGCCCGCTTTAATTAATTGCGCGATCTGCTGCATTGAGCGTCCAAGCTGAGATGCCGGGTAAACCGCTCCGTTCTCGGCCTTATACTGCGCAGGATTTGCTGACTTCAGAAAGTTCACCGCTTCGAACGTTTCCTTGCCGGTCTCACCGAGATTGTCTTTCGCGTTTTGCTCGTAAATGCCCTCGAATCCACCTTTCAGATCGGCAGTATAGAGCCCGGCCTTGATCGTGAAATCCGAAAGATTCGTCATCGCCACCGACGGAGCCTTGCCGTACAGCGAACGCGGCATCGACTGGGTCATCGCAACTGCACGAAAGGGCGAATCACTCGTCGAGGCCGCCGTCTGAACGGCTCTATTCAACCAACCGTCACGGGTGCCCTTGTAACCGGGCGTGCCGGATTCCATATAATCCTGAGCGTCGAAATGCGATCGGGTATTGTCAGGTGACCCCGACGAATGGATGATCCCAAGCTGCTTCGATTTCCAGAATGGTTCCAGCGATTTCATTGCCGGGTGCAGTCCGAAGAATCCATCGAGGTCGATCGCACCTTCGGTTTCGTTCGGCCGCCGGATCGCGATAGTGCGGCGAAGGTTATAATACTCGGGCTCGCCGTGTGGGACGATCATATTGAGCCCGTCTACCGCACCACGCTGAAAGATCGTGACGAGCACTTTCTTCTTTCCGTAACCGTTCTGCGTCTGAGCCGCCGCAAACTGGTGCAGAAATTCCGGAGCCGCGGCCATAAAGCCAAAGCTGGCCACAGCGATCCCACTATTCTTCAAAAATACTCGCCTATCCATAATTCCTGGAACCTCGGGTCGGCTTAAGATAACCGACGATCACGCCAAAAAGTTAGACGCCTCTGAGAGTGAAAAGGTCAGATTTCTTTTCTTGCTTTGATTTATCGGTGCATCAATCAGAAAATCAAATGCGGATGAAGCAACAGTACGTTCAGATGATCCTCGAACGGCTCGAGCGCGACTCGGCGGCGATCAAGGCCGACTTTGGAACGCCGAAAGGCGTCGCAACGAAGTTCGCCGCGATCGACGATCTGCTGCCGACGGGCGAGGCCGAAAAGCTTGCCGCCTCCTTTCCCGCCGGCGGAAGAATGCGTTTCCTGGATAGCTTTCGCGAGAAGAAATACACATCAAAAGCCCTCGACACATTCGACCCGATCATCGCCGACATCACATTCGCATTTCAAGACAAACAGGTCATTCAGAAGGTGGCGGAGTTGACCGGCATTCAGGATGCCGTCGGCGACCCGCACCTCTTCGCCGGCGGTATAAGCGCCATGGAACGCGGGCATTTTTTGAACCCACACATAGACAACTCTCACGACGGTGCGCGGAAGAACTATCGTGTTCTCAATCTGCTTTATTACATTACGCCTGATTGTAAGCCTGAGAATGGCGGGAACCTTGAACTCTGGGATGAGAAAGTGCGCACACGAGTGGATATCCCAAGTCTCTTCAACCGACTTGTCCTAATGGCGACGAACGACAAGTCATTCCACTCCGTCAACGAGGTGCGATCAGACACACCTCGCCGGTGTATCTCCAACTACTATTTCTCTCCGCACTCACCAAACGGCTACGAGACTTTCCACGTTACGTATTTTATGGCGCGGCCCGAGCAGAAGCTTCGCCGCTTCGTCACTAGGGTGGACAGCGACATTCGCACCTTCGTCCGGAGGTTTAAGAAGGAAGGACTCGCTCGGAAAGACGTTTACGAAGGCCTTGATGAATAGCGTCTAGTTAAAGGCTCGCGCCCTACCCGATAAAGCTCGAAGTGACGCCTGTCCCAGCCGCGAAAAATTGATCGATTCGCCAAGTATCGTCGTCGCCTCCTGCGGCGTATGGAAGCCCATTGAATTCTCGGCCTCCACGAAGTCCAGATAGAACTGAGCTTTCCTCTGATTTTCACGAGCGGCGGTAAGGTCTGCGTCGGTTGCTCCGTTCGTCCGGGCTGCCGAGATGTCGTTGATCAAATCGACGAGCGCGTCCATCGCAACCCCTCGAAGGTCGTAAGAGCCCGACGCCGAGGACGATGAACTTTAACAGATAAACTGACATGGCCGCGAAAACGCCTGGGGGTTGCATCATATAACAGAAGTCCTTTCACTTCAAGGTTTAGCGGGAAACCCCGGCAAGTGGAAATTTGAAATTTGCTTTGAACTGCAGTATGCGATAATGTTGCATCTGTGCGACACGTCCTGAATCCTCCCAATCCATACGACCGCTACTCCGCTGAATACGTAGGCGAACCGCCGCCGACGAAGCTCGAGATCTTCGAGGAAACCGCGACCAAGAAAGTGATCACGAAAGCCTTCGCGTCCGATTGGGAAGGCGGTTGGCGATACACCGTGAACTGTTACCGCGGATGCGTTCATGGCTGCACTTATTGTTTTGCACGGCAGTATCACGAGTTTCTGGGCTACGGGGCGGGAACCGATTTCGAGACCAAGATCGTCGTCAAGCCAAACACTCCCCGGCTGCTTCGGGAAGAACTAAAAAAGACCCGCGACAAAATGCCGCACATCGATTTTTCGTTCGCGACCGATCCGTATCTGCCGCTTGAGGCTGAGTATCAATTGACGCGGCAATGCCTTGAGGTTTGTGCCGAGTTTCGAGTGCCCGTTGGGGTGATAACCAAATCACCGCTCGTCACGCGCGATATCGATGTGCTTCTGAAGCTTGCAAAGGTGTCGGTCTTTTTCTCGCTTCCGTTCCTCACGAAAGAATCCTCAAATCCGTTTGAGCCATACACGCCAGTTCCGGAGGCGCGTTTTCGCGCAATGAAGACGCTCTCCGACGCAGGCATACAAACCGGCATCGGCATCGCTCCGGTCATTCCCGGCTACAACGAATCCGACATTCCCGGCCTGCTCGAGCGGGCAAAGGAATCAGGTGCCACACGGGCATTTATGTCGATGCTGCATCTCGACACCGATTCGATCGAGAATTATTTTGTCGAAAAAATGTACGAACGCATCCCAACCAAGGCAGCGAAGATCATAAACACGATGAAGCGCGAACGCGGCGGAACGCTGCGCCATCGGACCTACAAAGAACGCTCGACCGGCAAGACCGAGCAGTGTGAAGTGACCACCAAGCTATTCGATTTCCACGCCAAACGACTTGGTTTCAGGCAGCACGAGAAACCCGCGGAGCCAGAGCCGGCGGCACTCCCGGTCCAGCAGAGTCTGTTTTAGCCCAAGGCGGAAACCCAAGCGTAGCGAGGGTGCCCCCGTTTAACACTATATGATGCTCCTGATCTAAGGCACACTCCCTACCGGTCGTGTTTCCGCCTTTGGTTCGATAATCTATTCGTATGCAGAATCGAATTGAAGTGTTCGAACAGATGATAGCCGCGGACCCCGATAACACGATGGTGATGTTCGGGCTGGCGAAGGAATACGAGAAAGAGAAACGGTACGAAGACGTGATCCGCGTGCTCGAAGACTACCTGGCGAAAGCCGACGACGAAGGCAACGCCTACGGAACTCTAGCGGCCGCTTACGAACGAAACGGCAATCGCGAAAAAGCCATCGAAACCTACAAAAAAGGCATCGACGTCTCGCTCGCCCACGGCCATCCGTCCATGGCGAATGAATACAAGATGACGCTTGATCTGGATTTCGCAGACTAGGTTTTGGGAGCACACGCAAAAAGCGATGCTTTTTTGATCCTCACCGGCTTTTCAGGCTTCTCCTCACTCACCGGAGCCTTGTTGATCGTGTCGACGACTTCCATTCCTTTCGTTACCTTTCCAAAAGCGGCGAACTTGTTGTTCAGATATGCGGCCTCGGCGACGAGGATGAAGAAATTTGTGGTGGCGGTGTTCGGTTCGTCGGCACGGGCCATTGAGAGGATGCCGCGTTCGTGGAGGATCTTGTTGGGTTCGTCGGGGATCGTGCGGCGAGCACGGTTGCCCATTGCCCGAGTCACTTTCTTATCCTCACGCGACCAAATATTCCCGCCCTGGATCACGAAGTTCGGCACAACGCGGTCGAATGATGTCGTGTCAAAGAGCCCGGTTGTGACCAGGTTCAAAAAGTTTCGAACCGACTCGGGTGTGTGTTCCGGGTACATTTCCATCTGGATCACGCCGGCCTCGGTGTCGAAAGATACGCACTGCGCCGCCATCGTTTTTATATCAGCTTTGTCAAAGGGTTCGGGAGCCTGATCTGGCGGCGGCACGGGACGCGAGTTCGCCTTTGGGGTCTCCTTTACCTCGGGTGTCGGTTCCTGGGCGGGCACATTGAAGGCGAGCAAACCCACGCAGAAGAATAGTATCCAACGAAGTGCCATATCGACAATTTTCCGCGAATCTACAATCGGTGTAAAGTGTTGCTGCAAAGCCAAATATATGTTCAAGCCAACTTTCATCTTCAAAATTGCCCTGTTTGTCATCCTTGCGTCAACATTGGCCTATGGCCAGCGGGCCCATCCCTCGAAACCTACCGAAACCGGGGGGCCGCTGCTACCCGAGCAGGCCGCATTCGACGTTCAGACTTATGACGTGAGTATTTCGGCTGATCCGAAAACGAAATGGATCAAAGGCACTACGGTGATGACGGCAAAGGTCGTGAACTCTACGGATACGATAATCCTGCATCTCGACACCCCGTATACGATCGATCGTGTGTTTGGTCAGGGCACGGACCGTCAGGTCGGACTGAAGTACACACGCGACGGCGGGAAGATCAGGATCACATTCCCGACCCGAAAACAAAAAGGTGAAACTTTCGAGACGATCATTTCTTATTCAGGCTATCCGCGTGTCGCTCCTAATCCGCCGTGGGTCGGTGGATTTATCTGGGCGAAAACCCCGAGCGGTGCGGACTGGATCTCTATCGCGCTGCAGAACGACGGAGCGGACCTGCTGTTTCCCGTGAAAGATCACCCGTCGGACAAGCCCGAAACCGCTACGATGCGCATCACGGTTCCCGACCCGTTGGTCGCCGTCGGGCCGGGCGTGCTCGATGGGACGGTAAAGAATTCGAACGGCACATCTACATACATTTGGAAGATGACCAACCCGATCCCGAATTACTCGATCCTTTTCGACGCGGCTCCCTATCGCGTTATCAAGGATAGCGTCAAGAGCATCACGGGCGAGATGATCCCGGTCGAGTTTTACGTACTTCCCGAGTCTTTCGAGAACGGGCCAAAGCTGATCGAGGAAACTAAGAAGTACAATGCCTTCTACGAAAAGTATCTCGGACCATTTCCGTGGCGCTCGCAGAAGCTTGGGATCGTCGAAACGCCGCATCTCGGCATGGAGCACTCCACGCACATCGCCTACGGCAATAAATTTCGCTACAACGAAGACGGCCTGGACTGGCTGATGCTTCATGAGTTCGGCCATGAATGGTGGGCGAACCTCGTAACCGCGCGCGACTGGAACGATTTCTGGATCCACGAAGGATTTCAGTCCTTTATGGATACCCTCTATCTTGAGCATCTTGGTAAGAAGGACGCATACTTCACCGCGATGAAAGGCCGTGCAAAGGCTACCCGGAACATTCAGCCCGTCGCTCCGCGGGGAGAGAAGTTTTCGTACGAGGTGTATCTCCAGGCTCCGGATTACGTCCAAAGTGACGGCGATATCTACGGCAAAGGCGCTGTGGTGCTCCACACGCTTCGATACCTGATCGGCGACGACGCGTTCTTCCGATCGCTCCGCCGAATGGCATACCCGCGCAAGGAAATGGAAACCTACACCGACGGCCGCCAGCAACGCCTCACCGACACCGACGAATTCCTCAAGATCGCTCAAGAGGAATCGAAGATGAAGCTCGATTGGTTCTTCGAGATGTATCTCCGGCAACCGAAGCTCCCAAAACTTGTTACCGCAATAACAATCAACGGAACTGCGTCGAAAGTTGTATCGATGCAATGGGAAACACCGAACAATATGCCATTCCCGATGCCGATCGATGTTGTCGTCGACGGTAAAACTCAACGCATCGAGATGAAGAACGGTCGCGGCTCGGTAACGGGTTCAAATCCGGTCGTTGATCCAAATGGTTGGGTATTGAAGACTCAATAGCCTAAAGATTCGATAACAGAGATGAGCATGCACTAGCCGAGCTATTCGACATCGTCATAAGACCGTCTTCATAACGGGCGAGGGATTTCCCCGTACCGCTATCATCGGGTAAAGTGTCTCTTATTTTCATCTGACACTTTACCCGACCTATATTTATGCAAGCTCAAACTGAAAGCGGCACGTCGATCAAAGAGATTAGGTCACAGTTTCCCGCTCTAGCTCGGGTTCACAACGGATCTCCGGTCGCTTATTTCGATGGGCCGGGCGGAACTCAGGTTCCGCGGTCGGTCGTTGAGGCGATGAGCGATTATCTGTTCAACCACAACGCCAACACACATTGGGGCTATCCCACGAGCAATGAGACGGATGAGCTGATCGCACGGTCGCGTCAGACATTTGCGGACTTTTTCAACGCCTCACCTGATGAGATCGTGTTCGGGCAAAACATGACGTCGCTGACCTTTCACCTGTCCCGTGCCCTGGGGCGCGGATTCGAAGCAGGCGATGAGATCATCGTCACCGAGCTTGATCATCACGGAAATATAGATCCGTGGCGAGCGTTGGAGAAAGATCGGGGTGTTGTGATCCGCGTGTTGCCGATGGATATCGAGACC
>JAQSDP010000405.1 GCA_029945985.1 bacterium
GATACGTCTCGCTCTCCGCATCGGCACGGTTCCTCACCGGGTCGTCTATCACAACCAACCCCGCACCGAACCCAGCGATACCGGCACCCACGCCGACCGCTCTCACCGTACCGCCGCCGCCCGTTTCCCACTCGGGTAATGCCAAAGCTCTGCGCGTGGCTGCCGGTGTGATCGTGATAACAGGGAAGTCAGGCTTGCCGCTTCGCTTCATCGTCCGCGATCCCACGTCCTGATGGATCCGCTGTATCCGCCGCGAAGCCTTGTTCGCCAGCCGCTGGTTATAACTCCCGACGATCACATTCAACCCCGGATGGCGCAGCAGCCGCCACGCAATATACCTGAACGTCACCATCTCGCTTTTCCCATGCCTCGGCGGCATGAATATCATCAGCCGCTTGGACTGGCCCGACGTCACGCGAGCCAGCTTCTTATACAGATACCGCTGATATCGCCAGCCCCACTTCCACTCCGGAAAAACCGTCCGCAGCCATCTGGGGAAAGCGTCCGGGACCGATGCCGCAGCCGGCTTGGCCCTCCGCTTCGGCCGAGCCCTCTTAACCTGACCGGCCCATCCAAATCGCTCCGGCCAACTCTCTTTACGGCTGCCGTTCATCCGCGCTCTTGAATACAGAAAGTTACGGTGAAAACTCCTCCACCCCAGCTCGCGCATCTTCTGCTCGATCTGCACGTGCTGCTTCCCGTTGTGCCACAAGTAAACTACCCTCGCCGCCGCCACCATCGCCGGATCTGCATTGATCTCTTCGGTTTTCATTTCGTGCATGATTCGTGTAATTCGTGAAAATTCGTGGCTAATTCCTTAGTGGCGAAGCCGCCTTGCCACCTTCAGATCCAATACCATCATCCCATCCGGATCTATCTCGACGTCCTGAAAGACGATCGTCCCCTCGGGCCTAATGCCGTAGAATTTGCAAAACGATGCTCCTCTGATCATTCCGTAATGTGCTTCGGTTCGCCGCACGACCTCGAACGTCTTTTCACCAGGCGGCACGGCTTTAACCCCGATCCGGCTCCCGCCGACATCGAAGAACAATTTCACAGCCGCCGGCCTGCCCAACCGCTCAAATGCTCTCATTCCGAGGTTTATTTCCCCGTTCTTGTTCATCGTCACCCGCAGGGTTTTGTATCGCTCGTTATACTCGCCGCCCTTGAACTCTTGCCAATCCGTCATCATAATAATCGTGCCTCCATAAGCAACAGGCGGACGATACCAAAGATGCAATGGTGTGTCAAGAGAAAAATAATTGGACCCACGGGAGTCCAATAAACTGAACATGTAGCCGGGGCCGGGGTAGCAGTAATCGATCTCGGGCGAATGCAAATTCTCCCTTTGAACGGCCAAAAAGCGCGGTGTAGGGCGTACAGATGGGGCTGCGACGTTTCGGTCTTTAATGAAAACTTCGAGGACACCGGGCATTCGGACTAGTCCGACGAGTCCGTCAACGTTGGACTTTCGGACGATTCCTTTGAGAAGATATCCAGATATCTTATAGCTCGATAAATCTCGCTTAATGATCGCTGAAAACCTCATTGGCTTTGACCGCATTCCGCAGACGATCCCCCACTTCTGTTTGGAATCGTTTAGACGCAACAATAAACGCGATGCCCTGGCATTTACGGTAGATGATGTCTGGCACTATCTGAGCGGCGTCGAGGTCGTTGAGAAGGTGCGGCGGATTGCCATTGGCCTGTCGCAGCTCGGCGTTAAGGCCGGCGACCGCATCGCCATAATTTCAGAGAACCGACCCGAATGGTCGCTGACAGACCTCGCCATCCTGTCGCTTAAGGCTGTAAACGTACCTATTTACACTACCCAAGCGGTCGAGCAGATCCGCTACATACTCGAAGATTCCGGAGCGAAAATGCTGTTCGTCTCGGGCAAAAAGCTTCTCAAACACGCCGAAGCCGCGATCCAAAGCGTCGAGCGAATCGAGCGGCTGATCTTCTTCGACGACGACGCCAAACCGGAATCGGACAACCGTTCGCTGACCCTTTCCGAGATCGAACAGCACGGGATCGACGCGGGCGATAGCGTTGATTTTGAAGCACTTCTAGCCCAACTGGAAGCCGATGACCTCGCCACGATCATCTACACTTCGGGCACCACAGGCGAGCCCAAGGGCGTCATGCTCACCCACCGAAATTTCACCTCAAACGTCGTCGCCGTTTCAAAGAGCCTTCCGATCAAGTCGACGGACAGGTCGCTCGCAGTGCTGCCGCTATCCCACATATTTGAGCGAACAGTATTTTATGTGCTGTGTAGCAACGGAGTCTCGATTCATTACTGCCCTGCGTTCGACCAGATAGCCCTTTATCTACAACAAGTTAAGCCCACGATCATGACAGCCGTGCCGCGGTTGTTCGAGCAGGTTTATCATAAGATCGTGAAGAAAGGGAAAGCGGCGGGCGGCTATAAAACAAAGCTTTTCAATTGGGCACTCGAGGTCGGCCAGCAGTATTGGACCGCCAAAGATACGCATGCTTCGGTGTCGCCGGTACTGGCCGCCAAGCATGCCCTGGCATCGAAACTGGTCTTTTCCAAGTGGCGTGATGGGGTAGGCGGCAGCCTGCGGTTTTTTGTCTCGGGCGGCGCTCCGCTGTCTAAGAAACTCTCATACGCCTTCTGGGGAGCCGGCATCCCGATCCTGCAGGGCTACGGGATGACCGAAGCCTGCGTCGCGTCCGCCAACCGGCCGGACGATAACAAGGTTGGTTCAATCGGTACGCCGTTCGAAGGGATCGAGATGAAGATCGGCCCGCAAGACGAGATCCTGATCAAAGGCCCGAACGTCATGCGCGGGTATCTGAACAAGCCCGACGAGACGCTAAAGGTAATAGATTCAAATGGTTACTATCACACCGGTGATGTCGGTTACCAGGATACGGATGGACATTTCTTCGTCACCGATCGAATAAAAGACCTCTTCAAGCTGTCGAATGGAAAGTATGTCGCTCCGCTCCAGGTCGAGAGCCTTTTGAAGCAGAGTCCGCTGGTGTCGCAGGCGATAGTCGTCGGGTCGGGACGTAAGCAAGTAGGGGCGCTGATCGTGCCCGATTGGGATTCGCTAAAAGATGCAATGGAAGCGGAGGGCGTACCGACGGATGGAAGTCGAGAAGAGCTGTCTGATAACCCGCACTTCATCAAACGCGTGCAGCGAGACGCAGTTAATCTCACTCGTGAACTATCCGACTACGAAAGAGTTAAGCGGATTTACTTATTGCCGAGAGAATTCTCGATTGATAAGGGCGAGATGACCCCGACCCTGAAGATCAAACGTTCTGTGATCGATGAGAAGTACGAAGAGGCTATTGACGATATCTGCGGAAGCTGATCACCGGCGGTCGTGGAGTGCGGCGTCAAGGTGCTTCATCATCTCATCGATTGATTCATTGCCACGCCTACGGTTTAACAGGGCCTCAGCGAGGTCGAACAAAGGTTGCGGCATCTTCGCGTCGTCCGCGCAGTCTTCCGTATCCCGTGCTACCGGATAGTGTTCGTAAAAGGCAACTTCAGAGGTGCAAAATTCGCACGCCGCGAGATGCCGTCCTATGGGCTGGCTTGCTGACGATCCCAGATCGCCCAATTGATATGCCAGCAATTGCTGTGATGTCGGGCAGTCTTCCTGCTTTCGAAACGTCGCCATTTTGGTATTGATTTGCTCCGAAGTATAGTCCGAACACACGCCGACGAGCAAGTGATCTTGCAGGATCTTGGCACACGTTCTTCAGCTTACTTTCTATTAAATCGGCAATGGCATCGATGTTCCAAAATTCCCAAGGTCATTTTGAATCAATATAGGTCCCAGCTGACACCGCCTAAAGCCTTATTTATCAGAGTTTACTCGCAAGCTCGGTCACTTTGACCTCGCCGAAAAAAATCTTGCCGAAAATCGGAAGAGTTGTTAGTATCTGAGTGTAGGCATGACCGAGACCAAGGTCGCTGCCTGCCGATGGCGACCTAAAGGTCCTCGGAAAAGCACCCTGACACCCGATAAATCGAAATAATTTGCTGACTTCCACTCTTCGCCGATTCCGGCTATGGAAAGTCACGCTCAGTAGACCTTACTTATAGTTCGACCTCAATCTACGATCCTCCAGAACCCCTCCGTATGACTTCACTTAACCAGCAGGAGCGAACTCCCCGGCCGACGCCGCATCGACAGATCAAGGTCGGTAAATGGAACGAAAATCTTCGTGCCTCCGATGTTAATCAGATCTGGATCGAGTTGCATCGGATAGTTTCGTCGCACCCGCTTGTACGGGCATCGAAAAGGGCCGGATTCTTGGTCGAGGAAGGGAAATATAACGCTTACACCGACTTAACGCAGGAACTTTTCGTAGCACTCCTCACCAAAGAACGCTTTCAGCACTATCTCGATACCGGCATGACGGATGCCGAGGTCGAAGCCGAGATCAGCCAGATCGAGCTGACGAATCTGCTAACGGCGGAGTTGCGCAAGCGATATCCCGAATCGTATCGGCTCGCCCGCAGGATCTCGACCATCATTCAAACGAGCCTAACCTTCAAACGGTTCGACAACATCGGCAGTCCCGAAGTTCACCGACGTCTTGCCGATCGTCTCTACGGCCTTGCCGACTGGCGTGACAACAAGTCGCGTCGCGATGTCGCCGAAATGGACGAGCGAGTAAAGGCCGTGTCATTTCTGCACCGCGACACCCGCATGGTCGGCTGCACCGGCGACGCGCAGATCGTTATCAGCAACGTAGAGCTTGAAAAGCTGATCATCCGAGTATTCAAAGCCGTCGATTCACCCGTCGATGTTCGCTCGCTTCGATCATTTGTGATGTCGCGGCTGCCGATCATGGACATCCATCTCGTGCCCGTGGGCGGATCAGGCGATAGCGACGATGAGGATCGCGTCTCCTACGAGATCCCCGACATCCGGGCGAACCCGGAGCAAGACTTCTTACGCATCGAAGCGGAAGGGGCCGCCACCAATTCGGTTGACAGATTTCTCGTTAGTCTCAACAAATCTGTGCGCGGGAAAGCCAAGCAGTATGACCGCATGGTAAGCGTCTTGTGGCACTGCTATTTGATCTCAGACGGCGGTACGCAGTTAGAAGTAGCCGAAATGCTCGGCGTGTCCGATTCGCTCGTCTCGGACTATCGCAAACGCATCGAATCAAGCCTGCAGTCACTATCTTTCCAAGGTGTGAACGAAGCCCGTCATTTCGAGAAAGCTCTCAAGACAAGGGTCCGAGAAATGGTCGCCGAACAGAAAGAGATCGTTAGCGTTTAAAATTGGACAAGACCGCGCGTCAGCAAGGGCGATACATTCAAGTCGGATGTATCGCCCTTGCTCACGCGCCGTTTGTGCATTCGGATCAGCCTTCAGCCCCGATCTTGCTCATCAACTCATCGAATCGAGGATCGTCGCGAAGGGAGTCGAGACTTCTGTCTTTTAAGAAATGGGGCTTGTTCTCGTTGCCGAGTTTGATCGCACGGCCGAGCCATTTGAATGCCAGTTCTTTCTCGCCGAGCAGAGCGAACGTCGAGGTGACCCAGTAAGCTGAGTCGTGATCGGCTCTGGAGACTGCGAGAACCTCGTCGGTAAGCTGTTCCCGTGCTTCATCGAGCCTGCCTGCACCGGCTAGATAAATGGCATAGAGCGGGCGGATGCCGTCCATCTCAGGGTGTTCATCGAGCACGATCTTCATCAGGTCGATTGCAAGTTCCGCGTCCCCGCGATAGTAATAAACCCCCGATCGAAAGACCTTGAGCATCGGGTGATCCGGCTCGGCCTTTTCGCCGCGCTCGATGTACTCCAACGCCTTATCGTACTCGCGCTTGTATATGAATATGCGCGCGCTGTTATAAGCCGAGACGGCCCGTGCGGCCGGATCCAATCGCGACAGCTTTTCGAAGGCCCTTAGCGACTCATCATATTCGCCGCTCAGCCGATGCACGACGCCCTTAACGAAATAGAGCGGGGCATCATTCGGGAACTGTTTCGTAAGAAGATCGACCTCGGAATGAGCCTTCTTCTTTTCGCCGCGCGCAAGGTAGATCATCACCATCAGCACGCGCGCCTCGGTCACATTCGGGTCGTAGAAGAATGCCTTACTGAACGCGGCCTCGGCGAGAGTATAGTCCTCGCCGGTGCCCATCGCCTTGAAAACGCGGTTCGCATAACATGCCCCGAGCCCACTGTATGCAAGCGCGAAGTGCGAATCCAGCTCGATAGCCTTCTTGAAATTCTGGATCGCCGCATTGCAGTCTTCCACAGCCAGCGTCCGGAAAATAAAGCGTCCAAAATTATCGCGGCCGCGGAGATATTCTTCCCACGCTTCGTGATTCTCAGTAGCACGCCGCCCGAGCTTTTCGGCCTCCTTATCGGATAGTTC
Source organism: bacterium (assembly GCA_029945985.1). Taxonomy (GTDB): domain Bacteria; phylum Acidobacteriota; class Blastocatellia; order Pyrinomonadales; family Pyrinomonadaceae; genus OLB17. Next base: position 6,385 of record JAQSDP010000405.1, read on the forward strand.
GAGGCGCAAGCCTTCCAGGATCCGCTGAGCGATGCCGTCCTGCAGCGAAAGAATGTCGCCGCCATCTGCGTCGATGCGATCGCTCCAAAGAATATCTCCGCTGGCTACATCGATCAGCTGAGCCGTCACCCGTATCCGATCCTCACCGCGAAGGAATCCTGCTGCAAGAACCGCATGAACACGCTGTTCGCGTCCGGCCTCTCGCGGGTCAATGTCGTTGCCTTGATATTTCGCGATCACCGAACTCGGTCGTACTACCAGCGAACGGAGCTGAGCAAGCTCTGTGATCACGGCGTCCGCGAGAGCGAATTCGTAGAAGTTCGAAGCCGGATCGCCGCTCAGATTCTTGAAGGGAAGTATCGCGACGCTTTTCTTCTCCGCTCCGGTCGAGGTAACGCTCAGATCAGGAATTGACGAGGGCGGATTCGAGACCGACGGCCAGCTTCGCGAAGAGGACGATTCAGGAACCGATTTTCCGGTAAACCAGTTCAGTGCCCGCTTAAAAACACTCCCGTCAGCGTGCGTCGGAGCAAAGGTGTCCGACGGCATCAACTGAGCGCCGGAATAGGCCGCGAGAATGTTCCGAAGGTCGTCACGCATCTGCGAGATCTTCTGATAGCGGTCCTTCGGGTCTTTCTGCAGGGCTTTATCAACGACCGCCTGAAGCTCCGGCGGCACCGGATCTTTCCGCATCTGAGAGATCGGTTTGGGAGTTCCGTAAAGCACCTGGTGCCGTACGTCGACGACCGTCTTGCCCTGAAACGCCCAAATTCCGGTCAGCATTTCATATAACAGTACGCCGGTTGAAAAAATGTCGGACCGCTCGTCGGCTCGCTCGCCTTTCGCCTGTTCCGGAGCGGCGTACGTCGCGGTCCCGTAGGGGATCCCGAGCTCGGTTATCTCGGAACGGTCGAGCCCGTTGGCAGCCGCGAGCTGCTCATCTTCGATCAGCTTCGCTAGCCCAAAATCAAGAACCTTGGCCTGCCCGCTCTCGCTCACCATTATGTTCCCCGCCTTGATGTCGCGGTGAATAATGTTCTTCGAATGGGCGTAGGCAAGCGCGTCCGTCACCTGGATAGCGATCGAAAGAGCGCTCCTAGCCTCCAGGGCACGTCCGTTGACCAACTGGCGTACATTCTTACCCTCGATCCATTGCATAGCGATAAAGAAGACCCCGTTCTCATCGTTGAAGTCGTAGATCGTGCAGATATTTGGATGGTCGAGTTGCGAGCAAAGCTGAGCTTCGCGTTCGAATCGCTTAAAATTGGCGTGTTTTCCGGTTAATTCAGGCGGCAGTACCTTGACGACGGCGGTTCGGTTGAGCTTGGTGTCGAGAGCCTTGTAGACGGTTCCCTGGCCACCCGACCCGATCTTCTCGAGTATTTTGTATTGATTGATCTGAGAACCGATCATGCCGATTTCGGAGTTGAGACTGCGGATGGCGGAATTTGGTTGCCGCGATTCGCCAGGCAAAGCTGTATTCTATGCCTTCGAATCCGCAATCCCAAATCACCAATCGCAAATTACGTGAGCCGGCAAACTGCCGGCTAATCCGGATGGATCGTTCAGCCGCGCGGCGGATCGCCCCAACCCGAACTCTTATAGCGGCCGTCCTCGACGATGGCCGGAACGGTCAGATCACCGCCGGTGAAGTCGAGCATCTCCCGCTGCCGAACCTTGTCGTTCTGCGCGTCGTATTCGGTAAACGCGATACCGCTTGCGTTGAAGTGATCCCGAGCCTGCTGGCAGTAGGGGCATCCCGGTTTGACGTACATCACTATCGACATACTTCCATTCTATTGAACGCGCACAAATGCACAAGCCCGCGCGTAAGCGAGGGCGATACGATCAAGTCGGATGTTCGCCCTTGCTCACACGCGGGCTTGTGCAGCTCCACGGCTTTGCGGGAAACTATATACGAACCCAAATGGAACCTCATCTAGAAATCTTCGAGCCCTACGACCGCCTGATCGAGATCACGCTCCTCGGCGAGAAACGGCTTGTCCCGGAAAACAACTCCATCCTTCGCTGCCTCCAGTATCTCGACGCCGAAAAGATCTCCGAAGCCGACCTCTGCTGGAACGGCGACTGCATAGACTGCCAGGTCTGGATCCGCAGCGGCGACAAAGAAAAAGCCCTGATATCCTGCCGTGCAAACGCTATAGAAGGGATGGAGATCGTGAGACTCTCCGACGCCCTCACCTAGTTTCCTTCTTAATTTCTTTTTCGTGATTTTCGTGGATAGATTTCTCAAGAATTTAGCCACGAAAGCGGAAAAAAGACATTTCCACGCAGAGTGCGCTCAGGACGCTGAGCTTCTTTTGATCTCTCTCAGTGACCTGCGCGCTCTCTGCGTTAAGAAAACCTTACTTAGCCTTCGACCGAAAATCCGCAAAATCATTCCAGATCCGAGCCTTGATCGCGTCCGTCACGGTGCTGACGATGGGCGTTTCGATGTCTTCTTCCGAAAAGACATGCACGACCATCTCGGAGCACTTGCCCGGAGCGAACACCTCGTATGGATAGGTGTAGACCCCCGCGTACGTGAACCGCTTCTTGGTCTTGTAATAATTCTGCAGGTCGCGGGCTATTTCAGTTTTCGTACGTCGGACGGGCGTTACTTCTTTGCCGTCGCACAGCAGCTTCATCTGCGAAAAGTCGGCCTTGTACTTGTGATCGAGCGGTGTCGAATATCCGACCGTCATATTCGTGATCGCGCTCAGCGCCATCGACTTCATCGTTGCGGTCGTCTCGGGCAGAGCAAGAATGTCCACCGCCGGTGCTAGTTCACCCGCATACTCTTTCCACACTCGCAGGTCATTAAACATCTCGCCCGCATCGTGTTTGCCTTTATCTTTATTACGACGAGCCCTTATCTTCAACGACTCGATGCGGTCTTTTTCGATCATGTAAAACTTGTAGACCGGCGTCATATACCGGACCTGATAATCCTTCACGTCCGATATGTACTGGCCCGCGGCGAAACTCGATGAGGTCAGCGACGTCTTGATCGTCTCGATCGGGAAAAGCCCTTCCGGGATGTACGGCATCAACTCGGCGGACGGCGTGCCTTTTGTCGCCGCGATCTCGCGGGCCTTTGCGATCAGCGGTTCGGCGACCTCAATGCGGATGATGCCGGCGAAGTCCGAATCTTTAGCGCTGTCGCGCGTCAATCCCTCGCGTTCCTCAACCCTGAACGTGGTGATGCCGATCACCTCACCGACCGAATTGAAGAGGGGTCCACCGGCGCTTCCTTTGCCGAACGATATGTCCGAAATTATCGACCGCGGATCGATCTTGCTGACGATTCCCGTGGTCAATATCTTGTCCTGCTGTGCCGGGCTGCCGATAGAGAAAACGTGCTCGCCAACGATCACCGCGGGCTCCGGTCCGTTGGTCTTCGCAAGCGGCAGAACGTGACTGTCCGCGAACGCCGCAAGGTTGATCTGCAGCACCGCGAGATCGCGTTCCACATCCTTCGCGATCAGCCTCGCACGTACAGCCGTCTTCTTATCAAATCGAACGCGAATGTCGTTCGTGTCCTCGATCACGTGATGATTCGTCAGCACGAGCCCGCGTTCGTCGAATACAAACCCGCTGCCCGCAGCAAGCTCGCCCTCGATCGTCACGACTCCGTGGCGAAGCGTTTTAAATAATTCCGCAGCCTCGCTCATGCGCCGCCGCGGAGCGCTCGATCCGGCCGTGACCTTCGCGTTATCGTTGCTCAGTTCCACAACGGTAAGCGCATCGGCGACCACCTTGAAATCAGCGGACCATGAATACTCGCTTTCACCGAATCGAAGAGCTTCGTTCGACCGCACGACGTAACTGCCCGCCGGCAGCGTCATCATTGCGACACCATCGAATCCGGTCGCGATCTTCCACTCCGCGAAGGCCGTATCTTTCTTCGCGACCGTCAACAAGAATTTCGGCACGTTCTTCACGTTCAGATCCTTATCCACAACCGCGACCTTGAGCGTCACGTTGTGAACGTCCTGTGCAGCAGCCGTATAGAAAGCAATGAAAATAGCGAGGAATGCTAGAACAGATTTCGTTCTCATGGTCGTGTGCGCGACTCCGTATTTGTCTGAAGATTTTTGCCTGGGGCCCCGTGGAAGGCTCGAAAATGCGGGCACTTCAAGTCTATGGCGGCTTCTCTGCGCCATCAATAACTTTCGTCCCCATCGGTCAGGTTGAACGGCCCAGACAGGAACACGACGCTTAGGGCGCACGTTCAACTGCGCAAGCCCGCGCGTGAGCAAGGGCGATATCGGGACGGGGCCCATCTCCAGACCATAGGGTCGTTGTTCGTTGCCTGTTCGGGCCAGGTAGCTACGGAGTGTGAACTAAAGCTTCGCGGTCGAGCCGCGGCAGGATGTCGCATTACCAAGCAACTAGGCAACATGTTAGAACTTCAAGGTATCCTTATATGGGTGCGAGCTTATGACCCGATTTTCTGTCCTGATTGGAATCGTAGTTTGTTTAGTCAGTGTTTTGCTCGGGCAGAATGCGTCGACGGACAAGGGCTTGGGTAATCGCGAGAAACTGCTCGTGGCCTATGAACGAACGACTTGCTACGGGACGTGCCCGAGTTTTCTCGTTTCGATTTATAACGATGGACGCGTCACCTACGAAGGCCGCAAGTTCGTGAAAGTTTCGGGCAAGGCTGAGTTTAATCTCAACGGCGAGAAGTTTCAGCAGTTACAAGCAGCGATCGATGCCGCAAAGTTTCACTCCATCCGCCTCTCATTTGTTGAAGTTGGATGTACGTCCCTCATGACCGATGACTACTGGGTCTATATTACAGTTCCCGGAAAGATGAAGGTTAAACGAGTTACGCATTACTTGGGATGTCACGGTGGAAACAGTAGATTCCGAACCGAGCTCCGTCGTCTCGTAGCTTTCGAGAAGGCTATCGAGAGAGTTTTGGAGATCGAACGCTGGATAGGCACTGAAGAGGAACGTTCAAAGTTCCAGCCGCGGCCCGAAATCGTTAAGAATTAGTCATTGGTCGCAAAAATCTGCGCGGTCTCCGTCCATCAATACATGAGACTGGTAACTCTAGGAACGCTCGGACTTATACTGGCGGCAGCAATAAGCGCCCAGACCACGGATCCTGCAAAGCTCAGGATCAACGGCATTGGCCTCGACTCGACATTCGCCCAGGTCACAAAGGCCCTCGGCAAGCCGATGAAAGACGGCAAGGCAACGCGGGAAGAATGCATCGGCGGCCGCGAGAAAGCCGTCGATTTCGACGGAGCGTCATTCTATTTCATGGACGGCGACAGCAAGAACCGCAAGACGTTTGAGGTGAAAGGCTTCACCGTGACGTCCTCCAAATACTCCGTCTCAGGCATAAAAGTAGGCGACACCGAACTAAACGTCCGCCGGCGTCTAGGCACAAAATTCACCAAGTCCGATGACCTCGAAACCGGCGCCGACATCTGGACCTACGATTTCCCCGAATCCGGCGACCCCGGTTCGACCAGCGTCTATATCTCCCGCGGCAAAGTAATCAAAATAACCTCCGCCCATCAAGTCTGTTGATGCACAATCCCGCGCGACAGCAAGGGCGGTATTGGGACGCCACCGATGGGAAAAGGGTGGTGTCTCCATCACCACAAAAGTCCTGCTCCGGAAATCGTGGAATACCAAACGAACCGAAACATCCTCAGCGGAATCGGTGATCGCACACGGAGTAACGCCGAGATTAAACGTCTCCAACTTTCCCAAAGCGTCGCCCCCTCGGCCAAAGACAATATGTGCGATAATGCGAGTCTTGGCGAACTTGATCATCAAGCGAGGTCAAGCGACAAGACGACCATCTCTGAGCCGGATTCCCTCCGGTTCGCAACAATCTCGTTGGCGTAGAATGGTAGCGTAAAGGTAGCATTTGCCGGCCTCAGGCACGGATCGCGGACCGTTATCCGTAAGTTGATGAAAGCTCACATTATGATTTCAATAAAAAGGAACCGGGCAACTCATTGTCTGGCGTTACTCGTTATAACTTTCGCGGCGGTCGTTAGCGCTCATGGTGGCGATTGGTCGAATACGATGGCGACAGCCGTGTTCGACGGGAAGCTCTATTCCATCGAAAAAAGCGGCGAACTCTACGTCACCGATCTTACCAGTGGAACTTGGAGGCAGATCGGAAGTACGGAATTCGCCAATACGCGGTTTCTCTTCGCCGGTGACCGTAACCTGTTCACTATCGAAAAGGACGGGACGTTCTACCGCGTGAATCCGTCGGACGGCTCGTGGGACCAGATCGGTGATGAGAGCGCCTGGAAGGGAACTGTCGCTGGCGCTATTGCCGGAGGCCGTCTTTATACGGTCGACACGAGCGGTGCTCTCTACGAAACGAATCCGGAGACAGGTGCCTGGCGGAAGATAGGCAAGTCGGACTATCAGAATACGAAGTATCTATACGGCTCCGGCGGCACTGTCTACACGATAGAAAAGGATGGAAGTTTCTATAAGATCGATGCCACGGACGGTTCCTGGGATCGCGTAGGGAAAGCAGGTGATTGGAAGAACACCATCGGAGGAGCAGTCCTCGGCGGAAAGATTTACACCGTGGAAAGCGGCGGCACTCTATACGAGACGAACCCTTCATCAGGCAGCTGGCGTGTGGTAGGAAAGCCCGAATTTGCGAAGACGAGATTTTTCTTCGCTGCCAACGGGTCTTTATTCTCGATCGAGACTGATGGAAAACTCTACCGGATAAATCCCTCGACCGGCAGCTGGGCAGCGGTCGGTTGAGACTCATTGCCGGTGTAGTGGTCAATTAACTGGCTCCCTCGAAGGAAGCGCAAAGGACTCGATTAGATCGAGTCCTTTTGTTTCAGGAAGCGTCCCTCCAGATCGCTGAACGCCTAACGTCAATCTGGAGCTTGGGGGTCGCCGCCGGTGGATAGGTCGGTATCGGCGTAAGATCAGAAGCCGCGTAGTTGGCGTCAGGGCGCGGCTGGAGTTGAGCCGGCGCAGGTCGTCGGCGTCGGGACAGTCCGTGGTTGTTGGTGCCGCTCGCATCTCGCGGCGCCGGAGACGATGCAGACACAAATTCACCTCCGCATCCGATCAAAAAGCGCGGTGCAGGGCGTCCAATCGGTTTGCAACGTTTCTGAATTGCTCAGCCAACTCAGCCAACTCAGCCTTATCAGGCATCGCCTCTCTAGCCCAAGTCTCAATGTGGCACATCCCACATCGAAAGGGTAAAGGAGAACGGATAAGGCATAAAAGGTCCGTTTTCAGGGCTTTATCCTCTATCCTTCATTCTTCATCCTTTGAATTGTGGCACGTGCCACAATTCAATTCGGCCTGTTTTGATGAACCGATTGGTTTGCCGAATTTGCCCCGCTCAAGGTGCTCGGAAACGCAATTCAATTTAAAAATTCAAAGTTGGTGATCCCGCAAATGCCCTCCTGAGGTCGTCATCCGCGAAACAATCGGATAAACTCTTGCGTATTCTCCACCGAACCATTCCCTGACTTTGTGAGGTGCCACCTGCTATGAAAAGATCGATATATGCTGCCGTGCTGACGTGCGTCGCACTGGCGGGCAGTAATCTAATTGCGCAAGACGATATGAAACCACCCGTTGCTAAAAAGGTCCCCAAGGTACTCAAGATCCATGGCTATGAGATCACGGATAACTACGCCTGGCTTCGCGATCGAAACGAAAAGAAAGATCCTGAGGTGATCAAATACCTTGAAGAAGAAAATGCCTATACCGAGTCGCACATGGGCAAGCACAAGCCGCTTGTCGATGCCCTTTATAAGGAAATGCTCGGCCGTATAAAGCAGACCGACATCTCCGTTCCATATAAACTTGGCAACCATTGGTATTTCACCAAGACCGAGGAAGGCAAACAGTACCCAACCTACTTCCGCAGCAAGACTGAGGACGGTACCAACGCGGAACTCCTGCTCGACCAAAATGCGATGGCAAAGGATTTCACTTACTTCGCCATATCGAGCTTTGAACCGAGCGACGACGGCAATCTGTTGGCATATGCCACGGACACGACCGGCTATCGGCAGTACACGCTGCAGATCAAGGACCTGCGAACGGGCAAGATGCTACCCGATAAACTCGAGCGCGTTACGGGAGTCGAATGGTCGCCGGACGGCAAGTATCTGTTCTACGGTCAGGAAGATCCGGTCTCGAAACGCAACGACAAGGTTTTTCGTCACACGGTAGGCACAACCGGAGCCGATGAGCTTATCTTCGAGGAAAAAGACCCCGTCTTCGGCGCCGGCATTGGCCGCTCCCGTGACAAGAAGATGTACTTCATCGGCAGCTACGCCAAAACCTCGCGAGAGTTTTGGTATCTGCCCGCCGATAACCCGACAGGGAAGTTCAAACTCATTAGCCCCCGACGAGAAGGTCACGAATACTCGGCCGATTTCGACAGCGGCGAGTTTTACTTCGTCACCAACAAGGACGCTGAAAATTTTAAGGTGATGAAGGCTCCGGCAGCCGATCCCTCGGAAAAGAACTGGACCGATTTCATCGCTTACGATCCGGCGGTCAAGGTTGAGGACATCAACTTTTTCAAGGACTTCGCGGTTATCTCCGAACTCGAGAACGGGCTCGAGTATGTCCGCGTTATGGATCGCAAAACGCGTCGGGCTCCGGTAAGGATCGAGACGCCGGAAAGCGTCTATACGATGGGTCTCGGCTTCAATCCGGAATACGATACGAAGACGGTCCGCTACGGGTACTCGTCGATGATAACGCCGCAGTCTACTTACGATTACGATCTGCAGACTCGCAAGAGCACCTTGCTAAAACAGCAGGAGATCCCGAGCGGATACGACAAAACACAATACGAGACGGCCCGCGTCTGGGCGACCGCTCGCGATGGCGTGAAGGTGCCGATCTCGGTGATGTGGAAGAAGGGAACCAAGCTCGACGGCAAGGCTCCGATGCTGCTCTACGCATACGGATCTTACGGGGCCTCGATGACGCCGAATTTCTCGACGGCCAGGCTCTCGCTGGTCGACAGGGGAATGATGTATGGGATCGCGCATATTCGCGGCGGGTCGGAACTCGGTGAAAAATGGCGTCAGGACGGGCGGATGTTCAAGAAGGTCAACACCTTCAACGACTTCGTCGATTCAGCAAAATGGCTGATCGAGAACAAGTACACCTCGCCCGACCGGCTTGTGATCCAAGGCGGTTCTGCCGGCGGTTTGCTAATGGGTGCCGTGCAGAATCAAGCTCCAGAGCTGTTCAAGGCATCGATCGTTCAGGTGCCGTTTGTTGATGTGATGAACACAATGATCGACGAAACACTACCGCTGACGACCGAGGAATGGGTTGAGTGGGGAAATCCACGCGATGACAAGAAGGCGTGGGATTACATGGCAAGCTATTCTCCCTACGAGAATGTTCAGGCCAAGAAGTACCCAAACATGCTCGTCGAGATCTCCTTGAACGACAGCCAGGTGCCCTATTGGGAAGGAGCAAAGTATGTCGCGAAGCTCCGTGAGGTGAAAAAGGATGACAACACCATTCTTCTCAAAACCAATATGGGAGCCGGTCACGGAGGCGCTTCGGGCCGGTACGACAGACTTAAGGAGATCGCGTTCGAATATGCGTACGCCCTTAGTCAGGTCGGGCTCATCAAATAGTTAGTGGTCTGATCTAGACTCGCCGATCGAGACGTCTCAAACGGCGTCCCGATCGGCGCTTGCGGCCGGAAATAATTCTGGTAAGTAGGTCGGATTTAAGCTATTCTAAATAGGCCATCATTCCCGATCCACCATCGGGCATCCTTTACCTCGCACGTTTTCTTACCGTAACCGTCTGGTGAATACTCGGGAAAAACTAACTAGTCTATACATTTTCTTTCTGCTGCCGATGGGTGTCGTCGCGGCCGTTGTAGCCGTGTCTCTCTGGCAATTTGACGAGCAAGTCTTGGCGGGTATCTCTGCGTTTCTAAGCCTTTCATGTCTTGGACTGATCGTTCGTCAGCACCTTACTTACGTCGGTGACATTCGGCGCGAGGCGGCATCGGTAGAAACCGCGGAGCGCTTTCGGGCAGAACAAGCCGAGACCCATGTAGAAGAACTGCAGCATTATGTTGGTGAACTCGAGCGAAGTGCAAAAGCTCTTCGCGAGAGCCGTGAGCGGTTTCGACACGCGGCTTACCACGACGCTCTGACGGGTCTTGCGAACCGCAATATGTTCCTGGAACTGCTGGAGCCGGCAATAGCCTCGGCAGCGGATCCATTTGCTCTGCTGTTTCTAGATCTGAACCGCTTCAAAACGGTCAACGATAGCCTAGGGCACGCAGTCGGCGACCGGCTAATACGGGATGTTGGCGAGCGGCTAACAAGGTTAACCGGGGATCGGGGTGTTGTCGGGCGGTTCAGTGGTGACGAGTTTGCGATATTTCTGAATCATGTCAGACAACCGGAAGACGCGGAAACTTTTGCGCGACGGGTCGCCGACCAAATGGAAACGGTGTTTGAACTTGAGGGCCGACAGATCTTCACGAGCGTCAGCATCGGCATAGCCGTGAGCGGACCGCGCTACCAGAATGCGGGCGAACTCCTTAGGGACGCCGACATAGCTATGTACTACGCGAAGGAGACCAGCAAGAGTTATGTCGTCTTCGACCAAATAATGCACGCGCGGGCGGTCTCACTTCTCGAACTTGAGACAGACCTTCGCCTCGCCGTCGAGCGTCACGAATTCGAACTCTACTATCAACCACTCGTAAATCTTGACGATGTCAGCCTGATGGGATTCGAGGCACTCGCTCGCTGGAATCACCCCAGCCGCGGCCTGGTCACGCCGGGCGAGTTCATTGAAGTTGCCGAGACCACCGGCCTTATCGTTCCAATGACCAAGACCCTTCTTCGGTCCGCCTGCGAACAGCTGGCGCAATGGAAGAAAGATGCGGTCGCCGAAAGTTCATTGATCGTAAGCGTGAATCTCTCTGCGGTTCACCTCGCTCAGAAGGGTATTGTGGATGAGATAAGAACGATTCTGTTCGAGACGGATGTCGAGCCTGAAAACCTCAAGTTGGAGATCACGGAAAGCGCCGTGATGGAAAATGCCGAAAACACCATCAAGGTTCTTAACAAAATCCGGGATCTTGGCGTCAAATTGAGCATCGACGATTTCGGAACGGGCTACTCAAGTCTCAGCTATCTTCATAAATTCCCGATCGACACCCTCAAGATCGACCGATCGTTTGTAATGACGATGGAGGACGGCTCGGAAAACGGCGAGATCGTGCGGACCGTAATAGCTCTTGCGAAGGCACTAAAGCTGAACGTCATCGCCGAGGGGATCGAGAGCATTCATCAGTTTCACCAGTTGCGGATCCTCGGTTGCGAGTTCGGACAGGGATATCTATTCTCGAGGCCCGTGCCTGCGTCCGAAGCAGCAAAGCTCCTCATGGATTCGGCCCGCTGGCAGAACATCCTGCCTCCCAACGATTTTGGCGTCATTGCCAGAAACCTCGAATATACTCAACTCCGAATACAGTAATGCCTACCGAAAATGATCAGGCCGGAAGCCTAACCTCGATCCGGCGAAGATTCAAAAAAACGAAACGTCACTCAGCGAAAACGACCGGTTTGGCCCCGAGTGGGAACTGATTCTCGTATACGTTCGCAAGATTGATCAACGTGCCTTCTGACCAGAAGTTGCCGATCAGCTGTGTGCCGATCGGTAGGCCGTCGGATGAAAGTCCGCAAGGAAGGCTGACCGCCGGCACGCCCGCGAGATTAGCACTGACCGTGTAGATGTCGCTCAGATACATTGCTAGTGGATCGTCCGACCGCTCACCGATCTTGAATGCGGTCGACGGCGAGGTGGGCGTAAGAATCGCATCGCATTTCGTGAAGGCCTTTTGGTAATCGGCTTTCACGAGAGCCCGAACTTTCTGAGCCTTTGAGTAATAGGCGTCGTAGTAACCGCTCGATAATACGTAGGTTCCGAGCATTATACGCCGCTTAACCTCGGGCCCGAATCCCTCTTCGCGAGTCTTCATATACATTTCGCGAAGATTATGCGAACCCTCAGCCCTAAATCCGTACCGCACCCCGTCAAACCTTGCGAGATTGGATGACGCCTCGGCCGTAGCGATTATGTAGTAGACAGCAATGCCGTATTTAGCATATGGGATCTCGACATCTACTATCTCGGCACCGAGCGAGCGAAAGTTGTCGATCGACTTCTCGACAGCATTTCGAACTTGATCGTCGAGTCCCTCGCCGAAAAGCTCACGGGGAATGCCGATCGTTTTGCCCTTAATATCGTCGTTGATCGTCGATTCATAATCGGGCACCCGAACGTCTGCCGACGTGGAGTCAAGCTCATCGCGTCCGGCAATAACAGAAAGAACTCTGGCGGCATCGAGCGACGTCAGACCAAAAATGCCGATGTTGTCGAGTGACGAAGCGAACGCGACCAATCCGTAGCGTGAAATGCGTCCGTAGGTCGGCTTTAGCCCGAATATTCCGCAAAGGGATGCGGGTTGGCGAACTGACCCGCCGGTTTCGGATCCAAGAGCAACACGAACAACGCCGGATGCAACGGCGACCGCAGACCCGCCCGAGCTGCCCCCGGGAACCCGATTTAGATCCCACGGATTCTTCGCCGAGCCGAATGCCGAACTCTCGTTCGACGAGCCCATCGCGAACTCGTCCATATTGGTCTTGCCTATGACAACCGCGCCGGCTTCGTTCAAGCGTTTGATCGCGGTCGCGTCATAGTGAGCCTTGTAATTGTGAAGGATGTGCGATCCGCACGACGTCCGCATTCCCCTAGTACAGATGTTGTCCTTGACGGCGATCGCCGTGCCGAGCAGCGGCTTCGGCTGAGTTTGTTTCGATACTTCGTGAATGCGCGAGAGAGCATGTTCACGCTCGATGGATAGGAAACTATTGAGCTGAGGATTCAGCCGTTCGGCGTTATCCAGTGTGCGTTCTATTTCTTCAATGATCATTGCAAAAAAGCTATCGAGAGACTTTGTTCACGAGCCAAGTGTCATTCTTATCGACCGTCTCGATCTTGATCTCCCGCTGCTCAGTCCGTTCGTCGGTTCGCCAGAAGAGCATAACATTTGATTCCGTACGCTCGGGGGAGATCTCGCGGCACTCGCCGACGCGAAAAGCCTTCGGCAGATCATCTGAGCCGGTTGTGAATGGATCGGTTCCTTCAGGTGAATTGGCAACGGCCGCAGCGAATTCCGGTGTTAAGAACTTTTCTCGTTGCTTCAGGCCTTCTGCCGAGAATTTCATCTCGTTTCCGAAATGATACGAGTAGAACTCGCGAACGGCGTTCTTCGACTCTGTACACGTTGGTGATTCAAGGCTGGGAACGTTGCACGCGGTTGTAGCGAGGCTGAAAAACAGCACAACGTGCATAACCCACTGCGGCGATCTTTTCCACCACTTTGTCTCTGAGTTCGAACTTTCCATGCCTAAAGGACCTTGGGAACCTGGAAATGCCCCGATACTCCGGACGGAGCCTCGCTGAGTGCCTCATCTTGAGTAAAGGACCCGCGGATCGCGTCCGGGCGGATCGCGTCGGTCGCCGCACCTTCGACAGTCAGTCCGCCGAGCATAGGCTCGATGTCTTCGGTATCGAGTTCATTCAGTTGCTCGACATATTTGACGATATTCGCCATCTGAGGCGTGTAGATCGCGACCTCTTCATCGGTGATCTCAAGATGAGCAAGCTTTGCTATTTTCCGAATGTCCATAGAATTACTTTCGCCGCGAGAGGCAGTTGGCCGCGGCTTTCAATACTGTCTCCCGCAGTTCATCGTTGCGGATCGCGCTAGCCGAGACCTCGATCTCGACAGGCAGCGGCAACTCGTCAACGCCGTCCGCCGTCCTGCCAACGTGAGGGAGAATGTCTGCCGGAGAAACGCGAAACTCAATAAAATTAATCAGTGACTTGCCTATCGCGTCGTTCAATTTGAAGAGCAGTTGCGAAGCGAGCGTTTCAAGATTTCGCTTCCAAGTCTTGTCCGTAACCGCGATCACGAGGCGCTTCTCCTCCACGAAGAGGGGCGTAGTCCGAGAGAAAACCTGATCACCCGCAACATTCCGCCAGGCTGCAAAGATGAACGCATCACGTACCTGGTCTGAGCCATCCATCGCGTCGAAAACGCCCGGCAATGTGCTGATAAACGCCTTCATTTCTGTCGTCACCCTTCGATGCACTATCATCTTAAACGACAAGATAACGAAATGCTAAATGATGAAAACGTGGTCGTTGATCTCCCCAAATTAGTTCTCGCTTCGGGAAGTCCGAGGCGTGCTGAGATCTTGAATTCAGTCGGGTGGGATTTCGAAAAGGCGATTCCCGATGTTGACGAATCGATTGTCCCGGGCGAATCTCCTGAGGACTATGTCCAGAGGCTCGCAGTAGAAAAAGCTCAGGCGGTTAGTTCGTCTTATCGAGATCGACTCGTACTCGCGGCGGATACAACAGTAGTCATCGAGGGTCAGATCATCGGAAAACCCGTAGACCTCGCCGACGCACGCCGAATGATCGCGATGCTTGCCGGAAATTGGCACGCCGTTCTGACCGGCGTCTCCGTGTCGCGTAATGGTTCAACCAATGTGGGCATGCAATCGACCCGCGTGAAGTTTGCCTCGATGTCCGATGCCGAGATCGATTTTCTTGTGGAGCAGGGCGATCCGCTTGATAAAGCCGGCGGATACGCCGTTCAGGCGCAGGCGGCTTTGTTCATCGAAGGGATCGAAGGCGATTACTGGAATGTGGTCGGATTGCCGATCAGCTTGGTCTATCGACTGGTTGCAGATGTAAACAAATAGAGCCGGACAATCCTGCCCGGCCCGCATGACCAAAACTGCTTCAGATCAAAGGAGGGAATCGACTTTCTTACCTATCGTAACGGTGATGTCGTATTTCGGATCGATTCCGCCAAACGCATCCCCAGACTGACCACCGTTCTTGTCGAGAACGATGAACGCCGGAAGTTGGTCAACCGCAAACTTCCTCATTACGCTCGCACCATCCGAATCGCGAAGGACCGTGACCGTCAAACGATTTGCTGATGCCCACTGACGAACCTGATCGTCAGTGGCGTAATTCTTTGATCGAGGATTCGTCGAGTCTGTCGCAATGAAGTAGATCGAAACGTTCTTTCCGGCATACTTCTTAACCAGAGCGTTCGTAAACTCTGCCTGTTTGCCCGACAGCGGAAGCCAACTTGCTCCGACCGCAAGTATAACTACCCGGCCTTTCTGAGCCTGCACATCGACTGACCCGCCGCTCAGTGACGGCAGCGGAGTTTGAGCTGACGCTGCCGCTAATGACCCTAACACCAAAACGAAGACCGCTAATACTTTATTCAGGGTTTTCATAACTTTGTGAACGCCAAAACGGGGTGTTCACGTCGGTTAGATGCAATACATATGCCATCTACTGTCTTCGGTTGAGGACAACATTATCGATGAGTCGGACATTCCCGAAATAGACTGCAGTTGACAAGATCGTCTCTTTATCTTCAATCTTCTCAACATGTTCTAGTGTTTCTGCGTCGACGGCTGCAACGTAGTCGATTCGCGCAAGGGGCTCCGATTCGATCGCTTTCTGCACGATTCCGATAAGTTTGGACCCGTTTCGTGTGCCGGAACGGAAAGCGAGTTTCGCTTCACGTAAACCCTTAAAGATCACGGCAGCCTTTTCTCGTTCCTCGGGCGTAAGATTCTCATTGCGGGATGACATCGCGAGTCCCGACTCCTCTCTCACGGTCGGAACTACGACTATCTCGGTGTCGAATCCGAGGTCCGTTGTCATGCGTTTTATCACCGCGATCTGCTGGGCGTCTTTTGCTCCAAAAAAAGCCTGATCCGGCCTGACCGTATTAAAAAGGATCGTCACCACGGTTGCGACGCCGCGGAAGTGTCCCGGTCGCGATGCGCCCTCCAAGCTTTCACTCACGCCTTCGACGTATACGTAGGTCGAAAATCCCTCAGGATAGATCTCAGATTCTTCGGGAGCGAAGACATAATCTACATCGTATTCCGCAAGCATCGCAGCGTCGCTGGTAAGATCGCGCGGATATTTGAGAAGATCGTTTTTATCGTTGAATTGTACGGGGTTTACAAAGATCGAGACGATGACAACATCGGCCGACTGGCGAGCTTCCTTGATAAGCGAAATGTGCCCTGCGTGCAGCGCTCCCATGGTGGCAACAAACGCTACCTTTTTGTTCTCTCGCCGCAGTTTGCGGGAGATCGAGAACATTCGCTGTCTGCGGTTGATGATCTCCATCAGTTCTTCGAAGATGCGGTCTTAGGTTCGGCTAGCTTTACGTCGTCGGGAAGCCCATAAGATTCCGCCTCGCTCGGGTAATTACCCGTCTTCACATCGTCCATCCACTCGGTGATCGCATTTGTGATCACTTCACTAACGTTCGCATACTGGCGAACGAATCGCGGCTGGCGGCCGAACGTGAAACCGATCAGGTCGTGAAGGACCAATACTTGAATATCACAAGCAACACCGGCTCCGATGCCGATAGTCGATATGGACAATTCGTTCGTCACGATCTCTGCTACCTCGCGAGGCACCAGCTCAAGGACGATGGCAAAGGCTCCAGCATCCTCAAGCATCTTTGCGTCTTCGATAAGAGTTTTTGCGGCGTCGGCCGTTTTGGCCTGAACACGGTAGCC
Organism: bacterium; assembly: GCA_029945985.1. Classification (GTDB taxonomy): domain Bacteria; phylum Acidobacteriota; class Blastocatellia; order Pyrinomonadales; family Pyrinomonadaceae; genus OLB17. The sequence continues at coordinate 23,064 of JAQSDP010000405.1, forward strand.
GCCCATCTTGTGGACCGACTGAGGAGTGAGTCCGACATGGGCTACGACAGGTATTTCTTCATCCACGAGCCGCTTCACTAACCCAACTCGATTCCGTCCGCCTTCTAATTTCACAGCCTCGGCTCCGCCGTCTTTCATCAGCCTAAGAGCATTCCGAACAGCCTCGTTATCACCGGTATGGAAGCTTCCATATGGCATGTCGGCCACAATGAGAGCGCTATTCGATCCACGCTTTACGGCCTTCGTTGCAGAGCATATCTCATCCAAAGTTACAGGTATCGTATTCCCATAGCCGTGAATGACATTGCCCATACTGTCGCCCACGAGTATGATGTCGACGCCCGCCTCATCAACGATGCGAGCCGTTGGGTAATCGTATGCGGTCAGGCACACGAGCTTCTCACCTTTTTCCTTCGCCTCGCGAAGGGCCGGGACGAAAA
>JAQSDP010000406.1 GCA_029945985.1 bacterium
TGTGGCGGGTGATTTTCTTATATTTCAGATCGAGAGCGGTTTCGGGCTGATGCGGGTGCTCGCAGTCGACGAATCGCAGTCCGATACCGTATGGCACGTGACGGTCTATCGAGATCTTTTCCCGGAGATCGAGCATGCGGAGCTTGCTATAGCCTCGCCAGAATCGCTCACCGCCGAGTTCGAACACGTTGCCCTCACCGACCGGGCGTTTGAGAGTACTCAGGTTTCGAGGCTTGGAAGTGTGCCGTTGACAGCAAAAGAGCGTGAATTAGATGGAAATAGAGAGGTTTCTGATCGGTCGATCCGGCTTCTCCTCGGACTCAGATAGAGCCGATCCATTTACAACACGCTGCTCGGCAAAAGCTAAGCGCTGACTTCGTCAGTAAGGCGCGCCGCGCATCTACGGAACCCAACCGAACCGAAAGCATTTGCGGCGGAAAGACTATGATCTAGATCGACTCAAACAACTGAAGATCTATCCCTTCGGACAGCAGCAGGACGCGATCACGGCGTCGAGGTACGGGAGGTTCAACATGGTGCAAGGCTTTAGCAAGTGGAACATCTGGTTAGTCACCGAGGAAGAGTGGAAAATGGATGGTTCTTATCAAGACCCTTCGACCATTCATTTCTATCGACGCTGGCGAGCAAGTGTCGAAGAAGCGCTGCGTAAGATCGAAGGCACTCCCGCCGGCCTGGCATTGTTTTCGAGAATTCGATTAGGGCCGGCGATCACGATCAGGCCTCATCCTCTCAATGTCTTTGGCGACCCAAATGCAGCATGTAAAGGTCACGGCGGACCGGTCAAAGAAGTTTTAGGTGCAGAAAGAGTCAAGCTCAGGATGAGAAAAGATGGGTTTAATAGCGACCAGACAACGGGTGTAAAAGCAATAACCATGGGTGCCGTCGTAGCTATAGAGCCTGATAACTTGGAAAAAGGCAGTCACTGTTACAAGGAAATAAGAAAGCTCTCGGCTGGTCATGATTTCGGGTCTGCTCCTGATGAGGTGCTTTTTCACGAACTGATCCACGCGCAAAGAGGTGCGGCTCGGATGCATGACCCCCACGGACTTGGCTCAGCTCTTTCCCGCTACACAAACATGGAGGAGTTTTTAGCGGTTGTTATCACTAATGTCTATATCTCCAACAAAGGCGGCGGGTTACGCGCCGGGCATAACGGACATGAACTTCTAGAAAAAGAACTCGCTGGTTCAGTTAGTTTCTACGGGAGCAGTCCTGAGGTGCTGCAAATAATCACCAGATTTTCTCAGGATGATAAGTTTTTTTACGGCCTTCTTTCCGACGTAAAGACGAAATTCAACCCATTTTGGGCCCATCGATATAAAAGATCGGAGGTCGAAAAACTCTCGTTCTCCAAAGTAGACCTTCGAGCCGCTGGAAAGGATATGGCGATCGCAGGGAAAGCCATGGTAGACAGCCTAAGTGCTTACGCATTGGGACTTCTTGGAAAGAAATAGACCCGGGGAGGGCTGAACTCCGATCTCGGTTTCGCCTTTTTGCATCGTCGGGAATTCGAAAATGAGTTGCCGCAGCGAATTAACCGGAGCGGCGACGTTTGAGTTCGGCGGTGATGAGGTCGAGTTCCCTGCTCACTTGGCCGGCGACGGATGTGTTTTCAGCGGCTCTTCGCACGAGATAAGGAATAGCGTCTTCGACCGGGCCGTACGGAACATACTTCGAGACGTTGTAGCCGTTCTTTGCAAGCACATACGAAAGGTTGTCGCTCATTCCGTAAAGCTGTGAAAAGTGAACGTGATGGTGGTCCGGCACGACGCGCAATTTGTACATCAGTTGTACAAGGCGTTGTGTACTGGTTTCGTTGTGTGTTCCCGCAACCACCGAGACTCTGTCGAGATGCTTGACGCAATACTCGACCGCGCTGTCATAGAAATCGTCGGTATCCTTTTTCGTGTCGTTGATCGGTGATTCGTAACCCCGCTCGGCGGCCCGCTCGCGTTCCTTTTCCATATACGCGCCGCGAACAAGTTTTACGCCTAAGAAATATCCGCCTGCCGTGGCAGCTCTTCGAGACTCTTTCAGAAACTGCAGCCGGTCCGTGCGGTAGAGCTGCAGGGTGTTATAGACGACGACGGTTTCGCGGTTATACTTCTCCATCATCTCAGTCGCCAGACGATCGATGGCATCCTGGATCCATGTCTCTTCAGCATCAATAAACACGGGCTGGCCGATAGAGTGGGCGTATTCGCAGATCTCGTTGACGCGAGTGTGGATACGCTCGCATTTTGCCTGGCCCTTCGCATCGAGCTTCTTCTTGCCGCTCATTTTCTCTAGCGTGCCTAGAGGAGCGATGCCGGTCACTTTGAATACAGAAAACGGAACGTAAGGATCATCCTTTGCACGCTTGATCGTTTTCAGGATCTCGTCCTTCGCTTTCTCGAAATCTTCTTCCGTACTCTTCCCTTCCACTGAGTAGTCAAGTATCGAGCCAATGTTGGCTCGCCCAAGCCTTTGGACCACGGGCTCACATTCCTCGATAGTTTCGCCGCCGCAAAAAAGATCGAATACCGTTGATTTGATCA
>JAQSDP010000407.1 GCA_029945985.1 bacterium
CGAATTCTCGCACCCATTGGATCAAACGCTCTTCGGGGTTGTACGCATCGGTCGCACGAAGCTCGGGTTGGACCGAAGCTCCACCGTCGAGTGCCATCTGATCGTGCGGCTGATTGAGATATCCGTTCAGTCCGATCACCGTATGAGCATCGATCAAGCCGGGCGTCACAACTTTAGCCGTAAGCGTCCGATAGCCTGCCGGTATCTGTACCGAAGCCGCTGTGCCCACTGCCGTGATCTTGCCGTTATTTACAAGCACGACCCCGTTAGTTATCGGCTGTCCCGCCATCGTATAAACGGTCTCGCCCTTCACTGCGATCTGGCCGAAGGCAGTGAACAGTGAAAAGTGAATAGTGAATAGTGCAAGAGCCGTTCGCACTATAAGCCTTGATCTTGTGGTTGTTCGTTGTTCGTTATTCACTATTCGTTACCTCCGATATCTCCGTCGAAGCAATCAAGGTCGTGGGCGGGGGAATCACCGTCACCGGCTCCTTTACCGCCGACGGCGATCAGGTAGTCTTTCGGATCGGCTCGGTTGAAGACTCGCTTGCCTTCGACCCAGGTTTCCAGCACGTGGGTATAAACACTCAGCGGATCGCCTGACAGTACTATGAAATCAGCGTCCTTACCGGCTTCGAGCGAACCGACGCGGTCCTGCATATCGAGCATGATCGCACCGGCCATCGTCAGGGCGTAGAGCGCCTTGTCGCGGCTCATTCCGGCACGCATGGCGAGCCCGCCAGACCGCAGGAACCAACGCGAATCGGTGATGCTGTCGTCGGTGTGAAAGCCGACCAAGGCACCTGACTTCTCGAGTGCGACACCGTTACGGAAATCGATGTCTACTGTTTCGAGCTTACCGCCCGGTGAATCGATAAAGATGATCGACGCGGGAGCCTTCGCCTTGGCGATCTCGTCAGCCACCTTCCAAGCCTCGGACACGTGCTGCAGGACGATGCGGAAGTTGAACTCTTTCGCAAGCCGCAGTGCGGTCATGATGTCGTCGTGACGATGCGTGTGAAAGTGGACGACCTTTTTCCTATCCAGCACGTCGACCAACGCTTCCATCGCCAGGTCACGCGGCGGCAGTTTCGACTTATCATTTCCCGCTGCTTTGACCTTGTCGCGATACTCACCGGCCTTGATGAACTGGTCTCGCACGAGTGCGGCAGACTTGGCTCGCGTCCCGGGGAATGTACCGCCGCCTGCTCGGATCGGGTTCGTACCGTTAGCGAACTTGATGCCGCCCATGTACTTGCCGTCCTTATCGTAGATCAGCAGATCCTCGATCTTGTTAGCTCCGTCGCGAAGCTTCAGATAGAGCGTCTGGCCGCTGTCGAGATGACCTGAACCGGGCATCACATTGACTGTGGTGATACCTCCCGACTGCACACGCTGGATGCTTGCCGCACGGGCGTTGACGCTGTCGAGAATGCGTACGTCCGGTTGGATGGGTGCGGATGCGTCAGCACCTGCAGGGCTGCCCGCGTGGCTGTGCGTATCCACCAAGCCCGGCATTATCGTCTTCCCGGCCATGTCGATGGTCACGACATCCGACGATAGCCTAACTGTCCGGGCGTCCCCGACCGCCTTGATCTTGCCGTTCTGAACCAACAAGATCCCCTGCTCGATCGGAGCCCCGAGTATCGGAATTAACCTGGCATTGATGTAAGCCGTCGGCCGCTCCTGTGCAAAAGCAGCCCCAGCAAACATCATTATCGCCAACGAAAAGAAAGCGAGATGTTTCATCTTAAAGATCCTCAAGTTTGTTACAAGATTCGTAAGTGGAATGTACCGATAAGTTAATCTACATCGGCGGATATAGGCAAGGAGCCTAACTTGTTTGAGTCGAACCATTTCGCACTGGGTGATTTTGAGCCATTTGAATCAAGATCAATGACTTACACGAACTTTCAATAACTTACGCCTTCACTTTACCCTCACATCGCATAAACGGAATCAAACGTAAAACAAGCGTAAAAATGTGATTCCCGACTTCGTTGCACCTTTCAAGAAGCACCAGTCGAGAGAATCCGTAAGTTACGCTTATGAGTCGCGGAATACTAAGCGACACGAACGCGAGGTAAACCGAGACTAGAATGACACGAATACAACGAACGTGTCAAGTTCAATTTCGAAGGGTGATGTGCGCGTCGAAGAGTGGGAGGAGCACACGCCAGATATCGATAGCCATCGCTCCAAGGTTTCGCGGAACGTGTAGATCAGGTCACTACCAAAACGGGGGTGCGGAGAATGGGTCACCAGTGCGGCGTGTTTCACACGCTCTCAATCGATTCACGCAACAGGTCTACAGGTTACGCGTGCTCCACCTGTAGCTACAGTAATTTGCCGTGTGCTCCGCGCACTCATAACTCAGTACAGAACGAACCGGGGAGCCACACCCCCGGGTTAGGTTACCCCTTACCCGAGCGGGATGGCGACGGTGAATATGGTGCCGGTGGGGGTTGCGGATACGTCGATGCGGCCGTTGTGGGCGGTGACGATGCCGTAGCAGACGGCGAGGCCTAGTCCGGTGCCTTTGCCGGCGGGTTT
>JAQSDP010000408.1 GCA_029945985.1 bacterium
ATTTCAACGTTGTTCGCTATGCTTTCCCGACATGGATCCCGTCACAATGACCCTTTTGCTGCTCGGTCTCGCGATCGTTTTGTTCGCGACGGAGAAGCTTCCGGTCGACGTTATCGGGATCATTCTTGTCATCGCTCTCGTCCTGACCCAAGTTCTCACGGTTCAGGAAGCTGTTGCGGGTTTTGGAAATGATGTTGTCATTACGATCGGCGGGTTATTTCTGCTCGTAGGCGGCCTCGTACGGACCGGGATCGTGGATCTCATCGGCCGCAGACTGCACCGGATCGCGGGCGATAATGTTTTCGTTCTCACGGCACTGATCATGACTACAGCCGCGGTCTCAGCGTCAGTACTCAAGAACACGACAACGACGGCAATGTTCCTGCCCGTAATCATTGGATTAGCCGCAAAGGCCAGGATCGCTCCGTCGAAATTGCTGATGCCCCTTGCCTTCGGAGCGATTCTCGGCGGAAGTTGCACCCTCATCGGAACATCGACGAACCTCGCCGTCAGCGGTCAGATCGTCCGCTATGGACAGGCTCCCTTCTCGATGTTTGAACTGACGACGGTTGGCGTGATCACTTTTGCCGCGGGCATGGCCTATATGCTCTTCTTCGGCCGACTGATGCTGCCGAATCGCGGCGGCGAGGAATCGCGGACCGAGCAGTATCACATGCGGGAGTATGTGTCGGAACTCCTAGTGTTGCCCAATTCGTCGCTCGTTGGAAAAACGCTAGGCGAGGCAAACATTGGCACCGAGCTTGAGCTTAACGTCCTCGGGATAATACGGGGTGACGAGCATATAGCGAACCCGTCAGCAGGCGAACGAATACAGCGACGCGACCGCCTGATCGTCGAAGGTACGATCACTGATCTTCTCCGTGTCAAAGAAGAGATCGGCCTTGAGATCAAGCCGGACTTTACCTTGAACGACGTGGTTCTCGAGGGTGGGGAAGTCGAACTTTTTGAAGTCATCGTAATGCGTGACTCTGACTTCGTCGGGCAGACGCTCAAGACGCTCCGGTTTCGTCAGAATTACGACCTCACAGTTCTCGCCATCAACCGCCACGGCGATACGTTGATCAACAAATTGAGCGATGTGATGATTCGTTTCGGTGACGTTCTGCTTGTCCAAGGTAAGCGTAACGACGTGGAACCGCTTGTCGCCGAAAGGGAAGTTATCCTCCTTGAAGATCTTTCGCGCGCGAGTTTCCGAATCGAGAAGCGCAAGTGGGCGATTGCGGCGTTTGGCGTATTTCTAACACTTTCCTTGGCGAAAATAGCCGTCGGCATCGACATACCGCTAGCAATCTGCGTTCTGATCGGCGTGATGGTACTCCTTGCGAGTAAGACAATACGGTATGCCGAGATGTATCCGCTGATCGACTTCAGGCTTCTCGTTCTGATCGCCTGCATGATGAGTTTCGGCGTCGCGATGGAGAAGACAGGTGCCGATCAGTACCTCGCGGGGCTGATTCTCCATTACTTTAGCTCGTACGGCGATATGGCTATCCTTGCGGGTTTCTTTGCCCTCACCGTCCTGCTCACCCAGCCGATGTCTAATCAGGCAGCCGCGCTCGTCGTTCTCCCGGTCGCTGTTAAAGCCGCCGTAGCGCTCGGTCTAAACCCCCGAACGTTCATTGTTGCAATAACTTACGCAGCTTCGTTCTCCTTCATTACTCCGCTCGAACCCGCCTGCGTACTCGTCTACACGCCGGGGCGGTACCGCTTTTTGGACTTCGTTAAGATCGGCTCGATCTTAACCGTTATCGTTTTCATCGTGGCCATGCTTCTCGTGCCCATTTTCTGGCCTTTTCACAAGCCTCTTTAGCACTTGAAAAACCCTTCAGAGCGTTCGCTGAAATGCGGGCGAAATGCTATAATTCCGTTTGATCTAACAGTCAAATTCCTGCCCTAAGCGGGCCACTAAATAATAAACGTTTCAATCATTTACGGTTCTCGAGGTTTTAACAAATTGGCTAAAGCAAAGACAGATTACGACGAGAGTTCGATCACTGCCCTTGAGGGCCGAGATGCAGTGCGCAAACGCCCGGCGATGTACATCGGTTCAACCGGCGATCTCGGACTGCATCACTTGGTTTTTGAAGTGGTTGATAATTCCGTTGACGAGGCGCTCGCCGGCTATTGCGACACGATCGAGGTAACCATTCACATCGATAATTCCATAACGGTCGTCGACAACGGGCGCGGGATCCCGACGGGCATCCACAAACAGTTTGGGGTATCGGCCGCTGAGGTAGTGATGACTGTACTGCACGCGGGCGGCAAGTTTGATTCGAACTCGTACAAGGTCTCCGGGGGCCTCCACGGGGTAGGCGTGTCCTGCGTTAACTTCCTGTCCGAGTGGCTCAAGCTAGAGATTTGGCGAGACGGTAAGACGCACGAGATGGAATTCCACGCCGGCGTAACGACCACGTCGCTGAAGGAGACCGGCACGACACAGAGACGCGGGACCAAGATCACCTTCAAGCCGGACGGAGATATCTTTGAAACGACCGTTTACAGTTTCGAAAAACT
>JAQSDP010000409.1 GCA_029945985.1 bacterium
CTTCTGATAGTTGGCTCATTTGTTTGGTTTAAGCGTTAGTTTACCAAATCCTTTAGCCCAAATGTCGAACGGCCAGCCTGAAATCGACTGGCCGACGTATAAAATTCGCAGCTAACGTCAACGAATCCCTTTCTTTAGCAATTGTTCTTTAAGGGCCGCCGCGACCGCCGTGTCGAATCCATTGGCCTGTCCAAGCTTCTTTCGCTCGGCGGCGATGTAGGCGTCTCGCTTCTTTGAAAGTTCGAGGATATCATCTCGGATCTTTTTGCGATCGGCAATGCGAGCGGCGATCGTCTTTCCGCGTTCGGCCGGCGAGAGTTTCTGAATGTCTTCGGGCAGATCCTCTGTCTTGATGTCCTTTAGCTTTACCGACTCGTTCTCGACGTCCTGGAGGAGATCGCCGTCGTACTGGAAGGTATTAACGGCTTTGTTCACCGCTCGATCGGCTTGGGCTGCGGAAGGGGCTCTACCCGCGATCGCGAGTTCTGTCACCTGACGTGCGGAGATGTTTGACTCGCGTTTGGACTTCTCACCGTATCCGACGTATGTGCTTCCAACCTTGCCCGCGAGTTCAGCAAGCTTTGCATCGAATGGCGTCGAGATAGCCTGCACTCCGCCGTCTTGGGCGATGGCGAAGTATTTCCCTTCGCCTCGGAGAGCGATCGTCTGCCAGACCTCTTTAGTCCCGTCTAGGTTTCCGCACTGGATGGTGTTGACAATCATGTTCTTTCGGACGGCCTCGGCGGTCGTAATGAGAACGTCGGGTTCCTGTGAATAGTCTTGCGGCGGGGCGTCGCCGACGAGGAAGACGATCTGTGCGAGTCCTCGGCGAGACTTCGACCATCCTGCTCCGCCTACGCCTTCGGCCAGAGCCTTGCGGACATTCTCGGGCGTATCTCCACCGCCACCGGCACGGTAGTCCATAAGGGTCGTGTACGCCTTGTCAAGATCTTCGGTGATCGGGAGAAGCTTGGTAACGTATTCATCGCCGACGTCACGATATGCGACCAGCCCGACGCGTACACGCGGTTTGGTCGGCTTCTGCATCACCTCGTTGATGATTCCCCAGATCCGCTGTTTTGCCCCTTCAATTAGTCCGCCCATCGAACCAGTCGTATCGAGCACGAATACCATCTCGAGCGTGTCGCGGGTGTCGTTGACGTAGATCGGCTTGGCTGTTGTGGTGGTCGTCGTTTTCGTTGTTGTCGTCGTGGTGCGCGTCGTGCGAGTTGTCGTAGTGCGTTGCGCGAAGGTCGCCGTGAATCCGGCTAGCGTGAATGCTGCAGTAAAGACAGCCAGTATCGTTCGTTTCATACAAGTCTCCCGAATCAGTTTTATGAGTGCCTTAAAGGCTGGTGATTAGGGAACGCTCGAGGTTGTAAGGACTTGCAGTTTTGTTTGGAGAATCCGGAAGAGGTGGCGATCCTTATTTGCTTCCTATTTTCTGATTTCGTGTATCTCGCGGAAAAACTCATACGAATTCTATCCGCGAAAAGCACGAATCCGGAAACAATTCGAATCTACGGTACGACCTCGAGGATCAGCACGGGACATTCAGTTTGGTCCGCTGCAATTTCGTAAGCGGATCTGAGTTTGGATTCTATCGAGGCAAACTGAGCTTCGCTTCGGCAGTGGATGGTTGCGATCGGATCCCCTGCCTTGACCTCGGCGCCGACCTTAATATCGGACGCGAAGCCGACCGCGTGGTCGACGTTGTCTTCAGCCTTTGTACGGCCGCCGCCGAGTTCGCAGATGGCGTTGCCGATGACGAGGGTGTCGATGGCGGTGATGAAGCCGTCGGATTCCGCGAGGACGTCGCACTTCGCGATGTTTTCGTCGAGAAACTGCTCGGGATCGTCACATACGGACGGATCGCCGCCCTGGCATTCTATGTTGCGGCGGAAGAGTTCGAGGGCCTCACCGGATTCGAGTTTGGAAGTGCAGGTTGCTTTCGCCGTTTCGAGATCTTTTTCGATACCTGTCAGAACAAGCATTCGGGCCGAGAGTTCGAGCGAGAGTTCCCAGGTCGGTTTTGCGGCGGGTTCGATCTCGTTGCGGAGGATCTTGATGCACTCATAAACTTCGAGCGCGTTGCCGACGTATTTGCCGAGCGGTTGATCCATGCTGGAGACGACCGCCTGAGTCTTAACGCCGAATTTTTCGCCTGTCTTCACCATAGCTCTTGCAAGCTGCTCCGAATCCGCGAGCTCTTTCATGAACGCACCGCTGCCGGTTTTCACGTCAAGCACAAGTGCGTCTAAACCTTCGGCGAGTTTCTTCGACATGATCGACGCGACGATCAGCGGGATGTACGGAACGGTCGCGGTGGCGTCGCGGAGTGCGTAGATCTTTTTGTCGGCGGGTGCGATGTCAGCGGTCTGGCCGGACATCGCGAACCCGCATTTCTTGATGACGTTGCGAAACTCCCCGGTCGAAAGATTGACGTTGTAGCCGGGAATCGACTCGAGTTTGTCGAGCGTTCCGCCGGTGTGTCCGAGTCCGCGGCCTGAGATCATCGGGACCGCCACTCCGCATG
>JAQSDP010000410.1 GCA_029945985.1 bacterium
GGGCCAAGGCAACCCAACAACAAAGTGAGAGAAGGCGGCGACGGCGCAGATCGTCAAGACCATCACCGGGCCTGCGAGTCGGTATGCGGCGAGCCATGCGGGATGGTCGAACGGCAGCCGGAGCTTCAAACCGCCAACGAACAGCGACACGATTACCGCGAGTTCGGTGAAATGCTCAAACAACACACTGCCCCGGACGAAATCTACCGAGACAAGGCCAAATCCAGCGGGCCCGATAGAAACCCCGAGAGCTAAATAGAGCGCAGAGGTCGTAACAGGCATGTGACGGATGTATGCCGATGTCAGCGCGATCGTGAGAAGCACCGCCGACACCAGAGCCATCCATCCCAAATATTCCATGAGCAAATCTCTTAGGGAGTTTGAACTTTGATCATTACTCGACAGACCTTCGTGGGCGAAGCTGAGGTGAGCCGAAATTAGATGGTGCGGACGAGAAGAATCGAACTTCCACTCCCTCGCGGGAACAGGCTTCTGAGACCTGCGCGTCTACCAGTTCCGCCACGTCCGCGTGATCTTGGGCGAACCTTGAGGATACTAGGTCATTCCTCAGTTTTCAAGAGAGGAGTTCGGCGACGGCTTGCTGACGATGATCGAAGATGTAGTCCAACTGGCGGCGGACGAAGAAGTGGGCTAGGTCTCCGAGAGGTTCCAGCGGCAGGCGGTAACGAACCTCGTCTTCGATCAACGTTCTGTCGGGCTCCAGTTGCGTGAAAGTATGACGGTGGATCCACTGAGCGTATGGCCCTCGAAGCTGTTGGTCGACAAATTCGAACGGCGGATCCCAAACCGAGATCTCGGTCCGCCACTTCATTGGGATGCCGTGTAGCCGAAGCTGATAGTCGATCAACGAACCGCGCTCGATCTCGATCGGCTGGGGCGTTATGATGTGAAAGTTCAACTCCGGCGGCGTGATCCGCTCGAGGTTAACCGCGTCGGCAAAGAACGTGAAAACCTTTTCACGCGGAAGATCGAGTTCGAGCCGTCGCGTCAGAACATGTTCTGCCATAAGCATTCGTTTTCGAGGGCATCGCTGGTCCGGATTCACACAAAAATGCGCGAAACGGGACCTGTCCGCTTCGCGCATTGAGCCAATCTAAGTTCCAGTCTAATTCTCGATCGTAAACTTGCCCTTGTTCTCGATCACCTGGCCGCCGACCTTATCTTTGGTGATAAGCTTTATCTCGTAATCGCCGAGCGGCATGCGGTCGGTCGGAAGCAGACGGGCGAGTGTAAGACGCTGGCCCGAGTCGCTCAAGCCGGACCAATCCTCGGGCTGACGGAGTACTTCCTTGCCGTCTTTGACAAGCACGTACTCGACATCCACGGCGGGACGCAGTGTAGTCTGGTCGATGCCGGCGTTGTAGACCTGCATATAAACGCCCACTTCCTGGCCCTGTTTGTAACGGCCCGAGAGATTCGGGATGACCTTGGCGTTGCCGATCACGAACGCACTGCCTATGTCGCTCTCCGTCGTGGTGCGAAGCCGGGTGGCTAAGATCATCGTCGAGGTCGAAAGCTTCTTTTCGTCGTAACGCGGCACTGTGAAGCCCTGGCTCACGACCCCGCGGTTGCCAGACTTGACGTCACGAACCACCACGTCGACCTTGTATGTTCCCGGCGTTAAGGCGACGGCCTTCTGATATACGCTCTTACGATCTCGAAGCTCGACCAATTCGGCGGTCGTCGCGTTCGTGGAAACCGAATCTTCGAATATGCCCGATCGCTTTCCTGACACAGCCGTGATGCGGCCAAAGATGTTCATGTTGGCCGTCTGAAGTCCACCGGCGTCTTCCCAGGTCAACGATTTATTATCGGCTTGGACGGTGAAGGTCGCGACCACGCGGTCTTCCGACTGCCGGAAGAAATCGACCCGAAGATCGAATGGAAGCGGATTGTTGTCGAGCACGCCCGAATCACCGCCTGCCATCGACTGGAGGTCACCAAACTTAACTTGCGGCGGACGCTGGAGCGCCGTGATTATCTCAAGCCTGCGGAACGGCGTGTCCTGTTCACGCATAAAGTTGTTCCCGGACGCGCCATTGTAACCAGAGATGCGGTCGCCCTTGTCGGACAGGCCTAGTTGCTCGGCAGTTGTCAACCCTGCCCCGGGAACCATCATCAAAGCGTCTTTTTCGTTTGCATTGCGCGCGATCCGATACTCGCCGGTTCCGGTCGGATCGACAAACTCGATCTCGATACCGTCGCCGACGTTATCAAGGTGTCGGTAGAACCAGATCTCGAACGGATAGGTCGTGGTCGAGCCGCCGCCTTCGTAGCTGGGACGATCATAAGAGCCGCCCGAGGGCCGAGACTCGACGGAATCGGGCTTGCCCCACGCGATGTAGATGCGTCCGCGATCGGTCTTCCACCCGGGAATACCCGAAGTGTAATGCTGGTTGGCGTATGCGATACGTTCGTAATACTCTTCGCGGTATTCGTTTTCTTCCGTATCAGGATTCGGATCGCGGCGGCGCCAGAAATTCTCGATGAAGTTTTCGCGCTCTTCATCGGTCTGCAGAGCCAGGAACGCACGCTTCTCTTCTTTCGTGATGATGTAATCAACGTCGGTATTAAGCCAACGTTTGTAAGCCCCCTTCAACTCGGGCTTAACATTTCGCGCGCGATCGCTAATATCTTCAGCCGGCTTCTTGCCTTTATCCGGCGGCTGGGCAATGACCGCGGCTCCGGACAGCGTGATCGCTAACGCGGATAAACCAATACCTTTAATAAAACGGGAACCTGACATACCGGTACTACTCCTGATCAAAGCAAGTTGGGGCCAAACAAGGCCGATAAATCTTAACGGGCGTACAAACCTAGATTTTAGGTGGATTCAGCCATTAATACAAGATGAATGCGCGAGTAGCGGGGTTGCTTGCAGGCGCCTAGATAGCGCTCTCAGGCTGCCGTTTCTTTCCAAAAAACCAGGCGATTAAGATAGAAAATATGTAGAGCACCACCATTGGCATCGCGAACAACATCATATTCGGGATGTCACCGGTCGGCGAAACGAACGCGGCGACGATTAGAATGATGATCAAGGCCATCTTCCAGTTGCTGACGAGAAACTTCGGCGTGACCAACCCGATGCGAGCCAAAACATACGTAACTGCCGGCATTTGGAAGATTATTCCCATCGCCAGCATGATCAGCGTGATTAGGTCGAAATAGTCAGTCGCCCGCAACAGTGGGCGAAATTCCTCCGCCACACCGAGCAAATACCCGACCGCTGGGGGGAAGAGTATGTAATACGCAAAAGCCGCCCCGGCAACGAATGCAATACTGGAGAGCGCGATAAACGGAGTTACATAAGACTTTTCATGCTGATACAAAGCCGGTGATATAAATCCCCAAACCTGAAGAAGCAGAAAAGGAATAGAGATCGCGATCGCAGAATATAGCGAAACCGTAACATACAGCGTAAACGCTTCCTGGGCTGTCGTTACGATCAGCTTTTCGCCGAGCGGCGGTGTATCAGACGGCTTCGCCGCGAGGTCGATCGGAATGCGAATACCCTTGGCAACCACTCCTCCCTGCGTTATCAGCGGCTCGTCCGTGTAAAGGGCAAGCTTGCCTTCCCCATCCGCCGCCGCAACGACAGCAACCGACGCTCCTGGCTGAACTACCGCCGTTCCCAGCCGGGTCGCACGGTCGAAGACATATTTGCCCTGCTCGCCGGCATTCAGATTCGAGAGCGGGCGAATCGAACTCTCATCCAGTCCGGTAGCGGCCATGTCGCGCTGGGCTGATTCATTCAACGCTCGAACGATCGGCACTGCGAGGAAGTTATAAATGTATTGGGAAGCGAAAAAGCACCCGATGAAAGCAATGACGATGAAGATCACCGACCGAACGATACGCTTGCGCAGTTCGTCCAGATGTTCGAGGAACGACATCTGGCCGGCGTCAGTATCTTCGCGTCTTGATTCCAGTTCGTTCACAGCCAGTTGCGTTTGTCGGATAACAGATCGGGTTCTTCTTCTGTCGAGGACTCGGCGGACGATTCATGGTGGCCGTTGCTGCTTTCAGGTTCGGTAACAGTTCCCGCCGCGATCGCGTCGAACTCTTCCTTGTTCATCGCCTTGATGGCCGGTGCATCGATCGGAGTAGATTCGGCCGAGCTATCCGAGAGTATCTTGTTCTCTCTCGAGACAGGTTTATCCTCGTCCGCCTCGTTCAGCAGGTCGTCGATCTTAAGTGCCTTTGTTTCTTCCTCGAAATCTACCTCGCGTTCCCATGTCTGCTTGAACTCGTTCGCCGTTCCGCGAAGTTCAGACATTATCTTCCCGGCTTTCCTCGCTAGTTCCGGTAGGCGCCGAGGACCGAGAAAGATCAGAGCAACGATCCCGATCATGATCAGCTCAGACGTTCCCAGAGATTCGAATATAAACAGGTACAACTAGTTCACCTCGATCAACTTTCCGCGAAATTCCCGCACTTCGCCGATGATCCGCGAATCTTCGACTTGAGCGATATATTCGGCGGCGTGTTCTGCCGGTAGGCTCACCAAAAGGCCGCCCGCCGTCTGCGGATCAAACAGAGCACTCTGCATCGGGCCGCTGACATGTCCGGCAATAGTTACCGTATCGCCTACGTAAACGCGATTATTCTTGTCGCCTCGCGTCAACATTCCCGCTTCGATCAGTTCTATTACGTCAGGCAGGAGCGGAACGCTTGCCGATTCAATTACAAGAGTAACATCCCCGGACCTCGCCATCTCATAGGCGTGACCGAGAAGCCCGAACCCTGTAACGTCGGTACAGCTATTGGCGCCGAGCCGGACCATCGCTCTTGATGCCGCGGCGTTAGACGTAGTCATCGCTTTTATCGTCGCTGCCATTGCCGTCGGGCTCGCAACCCCTTTTTTTACGGCAGTATTGATGGCTCCAGTCCCGATCCCCTTTGTGAGGATTAAAACATCACCCGGCTTGGCTCCTCCATTCGTGATCACGCGACTCGGATTTATCGTACCCGTAACCGCGTAGCCGAACTTCATTTCCTGGTCGTCCACGGAATGCCCGCCGATCACTACGACACCGTGATCGTTCATCGCCCGTTGTCCACCCGCTAGAATCTGTCCGAGGACCTCGAAATCGCCCTTCTGCGGATAACAGACTATCGACAAGGCCGAGATCGGCGTACCGCCCATCGCATAGACGTCGTTTATCGAATTTATCGCGGCGGCATACCCGTATGTCTCAGGGTCATCCGCCACCGGAGTGAAGAAATCAACTGTTTGAACCAAAGCAAGGTCGTCGGAAAGGCGAAAAACTCCCGCGTCGTCGGCTGTATCGAAACCGACGATCACATTTTCGCTTGATTGACGCGGAAGTTTGCTCAAAACTTGAGCAAGGTCGCCGGGCGCGAGTTTAGCCACTCAACCCGCGCAGCTGACCATTTCCGTTAAACGCTTTGCTGTCAACAGTTTATACCTCCTTTGATTTTATCAGCCTCTCGTAAATTCTGTCGAGATCAGCCGAACTGTAGTACTCGATCTCAATCTTACCCTCGCCGTCCTTTTTACTGGGTAATATCTTCACATTAGTGCCGAGAACCCGCATCAATTTTGTCTCGGCGACCCGAACATTCGGATCCTTCGTCGCTGTAACCTCTTTATCGGCTTCGTTTGACTCCCGCGGCGAGTCTTTCTTCTTGATCATCCGCTCGGCCTCGCGAACGGTCAAGTTAAAATCTACGATCGCCTTTGCCACCTCTATCTGCCTCGCGGAGTCGTTAGATACAAGCAGCGTGCGGGCATGGCCGGGAGTGAGCATCTCGTTTTCCACGAATTCGAGAACTTGCTCCGGAAGTTTCAAGAGCCTCAGCGCCGTGGAGATCATCGAGCGGTCCTTGCCTACTCTTTCTGACAGCTCCTCCTGGGTAAACCCAATGTTGTCAAGCAGTTTGCGGTACGCACGGGCCTCTTCGACTACGTTCAATTCCTGTCGCTGAATGTTCTCGATGAGTGCGACTTCCAGCATCTTCTCATCGGAGATCTCCTTCAGGGTGACGGGAACCCGTCGAAGCCCAGCCTTCTGAGCCGCCCGCCAACGACGTTCGCCCGCGACGATCTGATAGCGTTCCCTGCTTCGCCGCACCACGATCGGCTGCACGATGCCGTTCGATTTGATCGATTGAGCGAGTTCGTCCAAGGCCGTTTCGGCAAAACGTGTGCGCGGCTGTTCGGGGTTCGGATCGATAAGATCAATATCTACTTCATTTACGGCGATCTCAGCTCTCGCGGCTGCTCCGGTCGTGTCGCCCAGCAACGCACTCAAACCGCGGCCCAGGGGTTGTCTAGCCATGGCTCAATATCTCCTTTGCAAGATCTAAATAGCTTTCTGCCCCCTTGGATTTGATGTCATAAAGAAGGATCGGTTTACCAAAGCTCGGAGCCTCAGCCAGTCTCACGTTCCTGGGGATCACCGTTTTCAGCACCTGCGGACCGTAAAAGTCTCTCAGATCCTTCGCCACTGCTGACGAAAGATTAGTACGCTCATCATACATCGTAAGCAGTAGCCCCTCGATCGACAGATCGGGGTTCAGCTCTCGCTTCAATCTAGCCAACGTTTCGAACAACTCCGTAACACCTTCAAGAGCGAAATATTCGCACTGAATGGGTACCAAAAGCGAATCCGCCGCTGTCAGGCCATTTACCGTGAGGATACCCAGACTCGGCGGGCAGTCTATCAGTATGAAATGGAAATAGTCCCGAGCCTCGTCCAACAAACGCTTCAGTACCGTTGCCCGATCTTTCGCTTCTGCCAGTTCGATCTCGACTCCTGCGAGATTCTTGTCGGACGGCAGCACCCACAACGTCGGCAGCTCGGTCGGCAGAACCAGATCGCGTATGGAGAGTTGCCCGGCCATCGCATCATAAAGTGATTTGCGATCTCCCGTCCTAGCAATGCCAGAACCTGACGTCGCGTTTCCCTGAGGATCGGCGTCAACAAGAAGAACCTTCTTCTCGTTCATTGCCAGTGCCGCAGCAAGGTTGATTGCGGTAGTTGTTTTGCCCACACCGCCCTTCTGATTGGCGATGGCGATGATCTTTGCCATGTAATTCGAATGGATAAGGTAGCACAAAGCGCGCGGCGCGCAAAAATGTGGCACGTGCCACATTTCAAATCTCCTTAAAATGTGGCACGTGCCACATTTTTCATAGTTTAGGGGCAGTAAGGAGCCAGAAATTGCAGATTTTAGGATTCTCGGGAGCGTCCGGCGTTGGAAATTGTGGCACGTGCCACATTTCTGTTTGTTGAATAATCTTGGGATTTATAGCCGGTCAGATGCACAAGAACAGTAGAAAGTGCAGCCGAAGTAAGTCCATTTACCTTTCGAACCTGCCCAAAATTCTGCGGGCGGGCACGTTCGAGCCGTTCGACCATTTCGTGAGAAAGACCGCTTATCGAGTTGAATTGAAAACTTTCCGGAACGCGCAGCGCGTCGTGATGATTGACCCGGTCACTCACGACCCGTTGCTTCTCGACGTAGCCCGAATAAAGCGAATCGGCGAGTGCTGTTTGGAGATCCCTTTCTGTAGCGTCCGAGCGAATATCCGCCGGAAGCAGCCTCTCGATCAGAGAAGAATCGGTTCCGGGCCGCATCGCAAGAGCAGAAAGCGTAAATGCGTCTCCCATATCCGCCCCGAGAAGTTGAGTCACAGCAGCATACTCAGGAGTCGAACGCTTGAACCGTGTGAAGTCGAGAGCGTTCCTGAGTCGCGCGATCCGGTCGCGGCGAGAGCTGAACCGCTCCCAGTCTAGATCACCGATCAGTCCCGCTTCGCGTCCAAGCGGCGAGAGCCGATGATCGGCGTTGTCATGCCGCAGCGTTAACCGAGCCTCCGCACGAGACGTGAAAAGCCGATAGGGTTCGTCTACGCCGTGCTGGATCAGATCGTCGACCAGCACACCGATATACGCCTCATCTCGACGTAGGATAAAAGGCTTCCTGCCTTGAACCGAAAATGCAGCATTGATACCTGCCATCAGTCCCTGACACGCAGCCTCTTCGTACCCGGTGGTACCGTTGATCTGTCCCGCGAGGAAAAGACCACTCATCCGCGTCGATTCCATGGTTGGGCGAAGCTCTCGCGGATCTACAAAGTCGTACTCTATCGCGTAGCCCGGACGAATGATCTCTACATTGTCGAATCCGGGAACCATCCGCAGCAGCTCAAGTTGCAGGGTAGATGGCAGCGAGGTCGAAAATCCGTTGAGGTAGACCTCATTCGTGTTGTGTCCTTCGGGTTCAAGGAAAAGCTGATGGCGGTCCTTGTCGGCAAACTTAACCACCTTGTCCTCGATTGACGGGCAGTACCGCGGCCCTACGCCCTTGATCTTACCGGAGTAGAGCGGTGACTGGTGAAGGTTGTCACGAATCGTCTGATGCAGCCGATCGCTCGTGTAACCGATAAAACATTGTATCTGCGGCTGCTCAATGCTCTCTGTCGCGAACGAGAATGGAGTAGGCTTTTCGTCGGCCGGTTGCGGCTCGAACGCGTCCCAATCGATCGTGCGTCCGTCGAGTCGCGGCGGAGTGCCGGTCTTCAAACGCCCAACCGGAAATCCGTATGTCTTCAGTGCCTCGGCGAGTTCGATCGATGCAGGCTCGCCGGCGCGTCCCGCTGAAAAAGTTCTCGGGCCCGTGTGGATCGTTCCATTCAAAAACGTCCCGGTCGCGATAACGACAGCTTTAGCGCCAAACCGACGCGTGTCCTGCATCTCAACGCCAATAACCACCTTGTTTTCAACAATTAGATCGACAACGAAGCCTTGACGAAGGTGCAGATTTGGCGTCGCTTCAAGCACCCGCCGCATCTCTGTGCGATAGAGGCTACGGTCTGCCTGAGCTCTCGGAGACTGAACTGCTGGCCCTCGTGAACGGTTGAGCAGCCGAAACTGGATCCCGGTCCTATCCGTAACGCGTCCCATTATCCCGCCGAGCGCGTCGATCTCGCGCACGACATGGCCCTTCGCGATCCCACCAACTGCGGGATTGCACGACATCTGTCCGATCAGGTCGAGATTTATAGTGACGAGCGCCGTTTCAGCACCCAGGCGCGCCGCGGCCGAGGCCGCCTCGCAGCCCGCGTGCCCGGCACCTATCACTATCACATCAAATGTTTCGTCAAACATCGGCAATATAAAGGGCGGCACGAGACCGCCCAATGCAAACTTAGGATTCTAGCTAATCTAGTTAGAGATTGCCACCATTTTCTCGTTAGACCCAACGGCCAGGAAGTTTGTCACCGCCCTTCGCGATCGATTGAAACATTGCTAGCTTGATGCGGTCAGTTCCTCTATAAGAAACAAGCGGCATCAGCCCTGCAGCGATGAGCTGGTTCACACTGAGATCTGTCATCGGTATCTCTGCACACGGTTTGTAGACCGTCTCGCCGTCTTGCTTGTAAACGTGCAGCGGCAGGCCCTCGATATCCTGGGCGAGCCGATCGCTCATTTCCCAACCGTATTTCGCAAAGCTTTCCGCAAGCAGTTGCCCCACCGCAAAACAGCCGTTCGACCACAAATAGTTGTCGTGCTCTGACGCGGCCTCAAACTCTTCGAAAGAGAAAGTATCGAGTGGTTCGGTGTCGCTGCCGTAGGGAAGCCGCGTGATGAATCTCGGGATCGTCATGCCTAGATACTGCGATTCCGCCTGTCCGATAAGAGCGGCCCAAAGCTTCGCGGCATCCGAGTCAGCGGCGGTGTTCCATTTAGCGGGATCGGAGTTCTCGTAAAGCGAATGTACACCCAGGACATCCGGCCGCATGTGCGAAACGAAAGGCGCGCCCGCAGCAGCGGCGATCTTCGAAATACGCATAAGCGTCGCCACGTCATCGACGATCGGTGCAAAAGCATAATCACCCAGCACGATTGACCACGGCTCTGCGTCCTGAGTTTCTACGGTCTCGCTGACCAGAACCTTAAAAAGATGTGTCGAGGATAGGCTTTCTGCATTCTTGAGATCAGCGGCAAACTCATCTTTTGAGACATCCAGTACCCATATCTTCAGTTCAGTTGAGGTGTCGGTGCGTCTGACGAGAAAGAACAATCCACGCCATGCCGCCTCCAGTGCCTGAAACTTTCGGTGATGCAATATCTTCCGCATCAGCCCGCTTGTCGCCGCATCTACCAGCGACACAAGGTTCGATTGCTGCTGTTCGTCGACGGTCACAATATGAGGACGCACGAGTTCGCTGATCAGGCTGCCAAGTTCGCCCGATAGCTTCCGCTTTGGAGCTGCCGCGCCGCCCTCCGGTTTCAAAAGGATCGCGTCGAGCAGATTGTCGGCAGCGGGTTCGTCATCTGCGCTCGCGACCGTCGGTTCGATGTCTTCACGTTTCAGGCCGAATAGCTGCTTCGCTTCATACGCGGCCGAGTTGAACGTCTCGGAACTGTTAAGTCGTTTGCGAATCGATCGCAGCTGCTCGAACATATCGACGCGGCGAAATATCTCGTCCGGATTGAAATCGTCCAGTGAAGTGAACTCGAGCTTTAGCTCAGAGCCATCGTCAAAATCGAGGACGACGCTCGTGTTCAGCCTAGCTATGACCTCGTCGAAATTATCGCGATCGATCTCCACGGGCCGACGCGCCGAAAAGCCTCGCCGCTCGGCGTCCCCGCTCCAATTTCCCAGCGCAAGGATGTGAAACGGTGGGTCATCAATTACTCCCCCCGAAACATTCCCGAAACTCACGCTGCTTTCCAGTCCGGTATCGTTCAGATCGATCGGCATTTTCGCCTCCCAGTGTTTATGTGATGTAGGATGCCACTATCAACCGAAGCTCCGAAAAAGTCAATCGAAGCGGCGATCGCAAGGTCAGGCGACCTTTGGAGTGGACATCATGGGTGTCGGTTGAGACCGTTTGACAGTTCGGCGCCCGGTAATGGACCGCGGTGTTATCCGATAGATCACCTCGATGTTCTCTCGCACCCAGCTGTCGATCCACCGGATGCTGATCGCAGGCGTTAGTCGCGGGTTTATCTTCAGCAGAAGATCGAGTGCCTTTTGCTTTGAGTCCTCATCCGTGATCTGTTCAGCGGTGCCCGATACCATTACGCTTCTCCAGTTCTCGTTATCCTCGACCTCCTCAGCCTGCAGGCAAATCTCAGGATTGACCCTGATTATATCGGCCTTCTTACCCTCGGTCGTGTAGATGAAAAGGTCGTCACCATCGAACGCATAATGTACCGGCACCACGTACGGGATATTGTCCTCCGCCACCGCAAGATGGGCGTAATCGAGCTGCCCCAAAACTTCGCGAGCCTCGCTCGCACGCATCTCTTCTATCTCGATCATTGTTTTATTATAACCCCCCTTGTCTACTTGCCGATGCAGAAGGTCGAGAAGATGCGGGTGAGCATATCTTCGGTGGTAGTTTCGCCGGTGATCTCGCCAAGGTATCGAAGGGCGTTGTGTAGGCCAATGAGAACGATTTCCTCGCTTTGGTGCTGTTCCAGCAATTCGATGGAATGCAGAACTTCGTCGGCGGAACGAACAAGCAGATCGTGATGACGCGCATCGGTGACGAGGAATCCATTCGAGGAAGCGTCTTGTGATGCGAAAGGTTCGACGATCGCCTGTTGGAGATGGTCGAGGCCGGAACCGGTCTTTGCCGACGTTGCAACGATCAGGGCGGTCTGCGTTTCCCAAAGGTTCGAGGCTTTGCGCGCAAATGCCGAAGTCAGATCGGCAACTGAAATTGCCGCCGGCTTGTCTGACTTATTTAGAACGATAAGATGTGGAAGGTCGCGGACGCTATCGATGATCTGTTCGTCCTCAGCCGTCAGGTCCTCAGCCGCATCGAGCAGTACAAGCACAATATCCGCATCCGCCATAGTACGCCGGGAACGCTCGACGCCGATGCTCTCGACCATGTCCGTCGTATCGCGAAGTCCTGCCGTATCGATCAGCGAGATCGGTATATCGCCGATCGTGAATCGCTCATGAATCTGATCGCGCGTCGTGCCCGGGATCTCGGTCACGATCGCACGGTCACTGCCAAGGAGTGCGTTAAAGAGCGAAGACTTCCCGACGTTCGGGCGTCCGACCAGTGCCACGCGAAGCCCGTCGCGAATGAGCTTTCCTGCCTTGAAGGTTGCCGCGATCCCTTCGATCTCCTTCACCAGATCACCGAGGCGCAGCTTGATAGATTCGCTCTGCGTTTCGGGAAGGTCGTCTTCAACAAACTCGAGCGCCGATTCAAGGATCACGATCACGTCCAGCAGTTCATCTTTTATCGGCTGAAGTTGATGCGAATACTCCCCCCGCAACTGGCGAACTGCCTGCCGCGCGGACGCAACCGTCTGAGAGTCGATCAGATCGCGGATCGCCTCCGCCTCCGCAAGATTCATTCGCCCATTCGCCAACGCCCGAAGCGAAAACTCGCCCGGGTGAGCCATCCGGGCACCCTGCGCAAGGCAAACATCTATCACCTGCCGCAACAACACCGGCGAACCATGGCAACTGATCTCGATCACGTCTTCACCTGTGAACGAGTTTGGAGCTTTGAAGTAAGTTACGATGGCCTCGTCGATCACTTCCGTGCTTGATGGATGGGTAAGGCTAACAAGATGGGAATACCGCGGCGAAAATTCTTGACGACTCGTTAACGAACGGCCGATCGCAATGCTACCCTCACCGCTCAACCGGATCACACCGATCCCGCTCCGTCCGGTCGGTGTTGCAAGTGCTACGATCGTGTCTGACATATCTCGCTGTTCGAATATAGTGTTATAGCATTTCCCCGAACGCTTAGAGTCTTGGGAACGTTGTGAATACCAATGAACGAACCACTTAAATCAATTTTGATTGGAGAAGTTAGCTGGAAACGCATACTACGGTCGATGATTCTCGTGCCAATTGCGGCTGCGTTCGGTTTCATTCTGATCGCCGTTTTCTTCTCGGATCGATTGATTTTCATGCCGCCGATGAGCTCGTATCGGGACGACGAGAAAGTAGTGAAGATCGAGACGGCAAATAATAAAAGGATTTCCGCGAGGTTCTACGAGAATAGTCAGGCACGTTATACAATTCTTTTCAGCCATGGAAACGCCGAGGATATCGGGCACACTGAGTCATTCGCTCAGAGGCTAGGAGAACTCGGAGTTAGTGTCTTGGTGTACGACTATCGCGGATATGGAACAAGTGGCGGCTCGGCTTCAGAGGCGAACGCTTATTCGGACATCGATGCCGCCTACCGATATCTCATAACCCAGAAGAAAACGAAACCTGAGAATATTATTGTTCACGGACGGTCGCTGGGCGGGGCGATCGCTGTCGATCTGGCCTCTCGACAGCCGGTAGGTGGATTAATACTTGAGAGCACTTTCACTAGCGCGTTTCGCGTCATCACTCGCTACTCGATACTTCCCTTCGACAAGTTCAACAGCATCGAAAAGATCAAGAGCGTTAATTGCCCGACACTCGTTATTCACGGGACGAAGGATTCGACGATTCCGCTCTATCACGGCGAAGAACTCTTTGAGGCGGCCAACGACCCGAAGTACTCAAAGTGGATCGAAGGCGCGGAACACAATAATGTGTATGACCGGGACGAGAAGGACTATTTAGATTCGATCGCGAAGTTTATATCGGCGCTAGCCAACTAAGATCTATTTCAAGCTAACCTGCAGCCGTCTTTCCCGCCCGACCCCTACTGATTCCGTGTTCAGGTCTTCTTCCTTCTGAAGAGTCATGTGGATGATGCGGCGTTCGGTGGAGTTGAGCACGCCGAATGTGAACGCCCGGCCGTTCTTGCGGACCTGTTCAGCGGCGAAGCGGGCCATCGCCTGGAGTTCATTGCGGCGGGTCGACCGGTAGCCGTCGGCATCCACCACGAAGCGATGTTCGCGCTCGAGTTCGCGGCCGAATACCTGGAACAACACAACTTCGAACGCATCGAGCAATTCGCCATTCTCGGCACGCGCGAGATGGGCGTCCTCGCCGTGAAGATCAAGATGGCAGCCTTCATCAGTCCACTCAGCGTCAACCGTCATGTCGAACTTCATGTCCGAGACCAGTCCGGTCAAGAATTCCTTCGCGTTGTCACAAGTAGCGTTCATAACTGTGTTTAGAGTTCACGCTTCGGCGTGCAAATCCGAGAGACAAGCTAAAAGCTTGAACTCTGAACTAAGAAGGGTTCAGCTTCTGTTTCCCTTTTACCTTTTTCGCGTTCACCGGAACATTCTCGACGACCGAGGTCGGCGGGACGTCGGTCTTGTTCATCCGGTTGATGAGCATCTGCTGGCCAAAGCTCACGACGTTACCGAACAGCCAGTAGATCAGCAGTCCGGCCGGGGCCGCCCACATCACCCACAGCATCATCGCCGGCATCAGATAGGTCATCATCTTCTGCTGCATCTGCTGTTCGGGCGATACCGCCGGTGCGGTCGGCGTAAACTTCATCGCCAGGATCATCGAACCCGCAAACGCGAACTCGAGGAAATGCCACGGGTCGGCCGCGGACAGATCCGGCAGCCACATAAAACCTGCCTGCCGAGCATCAAGAGCGATCGTAATGGCTGTGTAAAAAGCGATCAGCAGCGGAAACTGAAGCAGCATCGGCAAACATCCGCCGATCGGCAATGCATCCTTTGTCAGCTTTAGCTGCTCCATCTGCAGGGCACGCATCCGCGGATCGTCGGTTGGAATTCCCTTCTTCTGGAAATCCTTCATCTTGTCCTGCATTTCCTTCATCTTTGGTGCGTTTCCAGCCGCCTTCTTGAAGGAACCCGACTGCTTCCACCTTAGCGGAAAAAGCAGCGAATAAAACAGGAACGTAAAGACGATGATCGCGAGGCCATAGTTACGAGTGATGCCGTTGAAGAAATGCAACGCATGCAGGATCGGGATCGATAGCGGCTTGGTGATCCACCGCAAGATCCGATAGTTGCTGAAATTGATCAGGTTGACGAACTCCAGTTCGCGGCCGACACCTTCGGCTAGCGGTCCGTCTAGAGTAGAAAGCAGGAAATAATCCTTCGGTCCGGTAAATACCTTCGTCACCGCACCGTCGGTGGGAACCGGCATGTAAGCCGTGACAAGGTGACGGGTTTCCTTGGTTTTCGCACTGCGGATCACCCAGCTAAAAATGCTGTCAAAGAAAGGCTGCGTCTGTACCTCATACTTCGACGCCTTGTATTCGAGGCCCTGCTGCGGAGTCGCAGGAACGGCTGCCATCGCAAAATATGCATCAGCAACGCCGGCCCAATCTACAGCACCGTTATCCGCCAGCTTCGCCTGGCCGTTCGCATCGTATTCGAACGAATAGTAGCCCTGATGGCGATAGATGTCGCCGTTGACGCGGGCTACCGACTCAGATTCGATGTGATAGAAGTTGTGGTGATTGATCGCGTGGTCGCCGATGCTGGCCCCGATCGCAAGTTTCGTGTTCTGGATCGGTTGGCCGTTCTGCTTCGCGTCGATCGCAAGATCGGCGATGTAACTGTCAGCTCGGAAAATGAATGTCTTCTTGATCTCAACACCGTTCTCAGCCACCGTGAATTCGATCGGACGTTCCTCGCCGGCCGCGAGCATGATCTCACCCTCTGCTGTCGAGATCTGATAATTTCGATCGTTCGCGACCGTGGTCAAATTCTGATCGGGAGTAAGCAGCCGAAACGGAAATTCTCGCTGCTCGGTCGCTTTTGCCGAGATAAGCTCAAGCGGCTTTTTCTCCGTGTCTGTAGACCCGTCAGCATAAACCGGATAATCAGCCTTGTGAGACTTATTCCGAAGAATTACCCAACTCGTCGCAACTGCTCCTTTCGAATCCAGCGTGACCTCGTAGAGCGGCGATTTGATCTTCAATGTCCGATTCGGATTTGCATCCGGGACGGGGGCTGCTTCGGGTTGAACCGGCTGCTGCGGTTGAGCGGTCGCGGTCGGTGCTGGCTGGGCCGTGTTCGCGTTCGCCGCGACTTCTGTATTCGAGTTGGTCGCGGGCCGTGTCGGCGCGTAAAAGTACGACCAAGCAAACAGCACTACCATCGACGCCACCGCCGCCATCAAGAACCGAGCCTGACCCTGATTATTTTGTTCCACTTACTTCCTTATTTACTTAACCGGATCGTGTCCGCCCTTGCAGAACGGCTGGCATCGCAGTATCCGCTTGACGCCCATCCAGCTTCCCTTGAGAGCACCATATTTCTCTACGGCTTCTCGGGTATATTCCGAACATGTCGGCTCGAACCTGCAGGCCGGCGGCAAGAACGGCGACACCGCCGCTTTATAAACGCCAAGCAGATCGAGAACCAAAAACTTCATCGCGTACCAACATTCTGCCACATTGACAGCTTGAATACTTTACGAAGCGCGCGTCGCCGCAGTTCCACTCGCAACCCTTGCCGCGATCTCGCGAAACTCGGCGAGCGGCTTTTCCAGTTTCACCCGCAAAATGCTCCGTCTCGCATTCAAGACCCAATCGTACTTGGTCGAGATCGTATCGAGCTCAGCCCTGCTCAACCGAAACGTCTCACGTAGAAGACGTTTTGCCCGGTTGCGATCATGAGCCTTACCTATCGCCTTCTTCGTCGCCGTGATCCCGACTCGCTGAATACCGCGGTCGTTGGGCGAAATAAAGACCGTCATAAAACGGCCTTCGATCCGAAAACCCTGTTCGTAAACACGAAGAAACTCGGCGCGCTTAGCGAGCCGAGCTTCCTTCGGTAATCCAAAACTCTTTAATAGTGCTGAACCGTCAGACGCTTCCGGCCCTTGGCGCGGCGACGTTTCAGGACGGCCCGGCCGTTCTTGGTCGCCATCCTGGCGCGAAAGCCGTGCTTTTTGGCGCGTCTGCGATTGTTCGGTTGAAATGTTCTCTTCGGCATAGTTGCTCTCCATCGAATTTCACTCGTGGAGTGAAAACCTAGAGTTTACGAGAAAATCGCCGCCTATGTCAAAACGAAAACCGACGAATCACGCGCATTTTTACAGGGTTTCGCTTAGGTTATACTAGCCGCATCATGGACAAGAAAATCATCGCACCCGACCAATGGAACGAATACCTCGCCGATTTCTCAACCCGAAACCAGGGCCGCCGGGCCCGCTTCGAAGCATTCAGCCGAGACGGTGTTGCCGAAGAGGACGAGGAAGCCGTGTTTCAGACTGTTTCCATCTCGGGCGACAAGGTAACCGTTGAGCGTGCCGTCGCCGCTGGATCTCCCATCTCCGACGAGATCACCGGCGTCCATGGCGTCGCCGTACAACTCGATTCCGACGGCAGCGACAACACCATGGAATTCATGGACATCAACGGCGACCTCACCGTTCTTCATTTCGAATCGATGGTCGACGGCGAGAGTTAGTCACCAGTTATCAGTTTTCAGTTTCGAGTTTTCAGTATTCCGGAAGCAAAACAGCCTTTCGGCCGTCAACACGAAGCCTGCCTGAAACGATACGCTTTACGGCATCGACGTAAGCTGCGTGTTCTTTTTCCAGAATTCTCGCTGAAAGAGTCTCTGCCGAATCGTCATCTTTGACCTCGACGACACGCTGCAAAATGATCGGGCCGTGATCGAGCTCCTCGTCAACGAAGTGAACGGTGCAGCCCGAAAATTTCACACCATAGTCGATCGCCTGCTGCTGAACGCCGAGTCCTGGAAAGCTCGGGAGAAGGCTCGGGTGAATGTTGACGATCCGGTTCGGAAACGCCCTCACGAAATCCGGCGAAAGGATCCGCATGTAGCCCGCAAGGCAAACCAAATCAACACCTCGACCTTTCAAGGCCTCCACGATCTCAGCATCATGATAGGCACGTTTGCGGCCGGCTCGTTCGATAAGTAAAGCTTCAACTCCGCGCTTTGCCGCCTTCGCCAGTCCACCCGCATCCGCCTGATCGCTGATCACGACAGCAACTTCAGAATTCGGGATCTCGCCCGACGCAACGGCGTCGACCAAAGCCACCATGTTCGACCCGCGGCCGGATATGAGAATCCCTATTTTCATTGACCATTTACCAAATCTACGTACAATAACATTGTACAACTCGCGGGTCCAATATGTCATTAGAAGTCAGCTATAGTGAAGCAAGAAACAACCTAGCATCTTTAATGGATCAGGTAACGGATGACTGTGAAGTTGTCGTCATCAAACGTCGCGGCCACGCATCCTGTGGCATTGATCGGTGCCGACGAACTATCGAGCCTCATGGAGACTGAGTATTTGTTTCGATCGCCGAAGAATGCAGAACGACTAAAGAGCGCTATCAAACAAGTCGAGGTGGGCGGCGGAACGGTGACCACGATCGAGGAGTTGCGAAAGGAGTTCGGTGCAGAAAAGCCATCCCGGAAATCCAAAGGGTGATGTCGTTATAGCCGAAACCTTTCGCGATGACCTTCGCTACTGGGCCGAAAACGACCGTAAGCTGCTTCTAAGGCTTCTTGACCTCATGGAAGCCATTGTAGGAGAGCCGTTTACCGGAATAGGAAAACCGGAACCGCTAAAGTACGAGATATCGGGTGCATGGTCCCGACGGTTGGACAAAAAAGACCGCATCGTATACAAAGTGGGCGACGACCTGATCGAGTTTTTACAGGCGAGATATCACTATTGATGAAGACAATGAATGCCAAAGAAAAATATGAACAGAAAGGTTGCAAAATTGGGGCTTATCGCGGCCGCATTGTTAAATATCGGCGGGGTTCTTCTGTTTTCGAGGGCGTTTACTAATACCGCTATTAACAATGCCGACCCGGTCGTGATGTCGAACTTCGGGCTAATGATGATCGTTGTTTGGGGCTTTGCCTATCTCGGTGCCGCGTTCATCGACTCAAACATCAAATGGTTGGCTGCCGCTTATGCTGTCGAGAAATTAGTCTATGTAGTGGTTTGGATAATTTGGCATTCAAACAATAGCGTTGTCCAACTTTATTCCACTGACGCATTCGCCGGCGTATTTTTTAGTATTTACGGCCTAAACGATTTGTTGTTTATGCTCTTCTTTGGCTGGATATTTTATTGCAACGGCCATTAAGAACCGCATTACCAAATTCCTAAAACAGAATGCCACTCCGACACTTTCGTTGCAAATTGTTTAAGAAATAAGGTTTACGTTTCCATACCCCGAGATAACGCCACCTATTTCGTAGCAATCCTTTAGTTGGTCCGCAACCGCATCTTTCTCGCATTCCGAACAAACCACCGCCATCCCGATTCCCATATTGAATGTGCGGAACATCTCTTTTTCGTCGACGTTACCGAGTCTTTGCATCAATCCAAATATCGGCAGCTCGGGCCAGGAGCCGCGGTTGATCTCTACCGAAACTCCTTCGGGCAGGATCCGCGGGATGTTTTCGAGGAAGCCGCCGCCGGTGATGTGGGCGAGGCCTTTGATCTTGCCGGAATCTAGCAGCGGTCCGAGTTGCGGAAGGAGGCTTTGATGCGTCGCAAGCAAAGATTCACCGACCGTCGAGCCAAGCTCATCGATAAATGTATCTACTTTGTACCCACCAATCTCAAAGAAAAGCTTGCGTGCAAGTGAGTAACCGTTAGTCTGAAGGCCGTTGGAGGGAATTCCGAGCACCACGTCGCCCGGCGCGATCGATTTTCCGTCGATGACTTTCGCCTTATCGACTACACCAACGATGAACCCGGCCAGATCGTACTCACCTGCTGGATAGAAGTCCGGCATTTCAGCCGTTTCACCGCCCAAAAGCACGCACCCATTCTCCCGACAAGCCCTCGCTATGCCCTCGACCACCGAGGCGGTCACATCCGGCTCGAGTTTTCCGGTCGCAAAGTAATCCAAAAAGAATAACGGCCGGGCTCCCTGGACGAGAATGTCGTTGACGCAGTGATTTACGAGGTCCGCGCCGACAGTATTGTGAATCCCCGTTTCGAACGCGAGTTTCAGCTTCGTCCCAACTCCGTCCGCTGAAGCGACAAGGATCGGCTCCGCCATATCCGGAAAAGCCCCGGCGAACATCCCGCCGAAACTGCCTATCTCCGTCAGCGTCCGTTCGTTGAACGTCGAACGAGCATACTCGCGGATCTTCGCGACTGCACGGTTCGCGTTGTCTATTGAAACGCCGGCATCGGCGTATGAGATCGATTGGGCCATTTGTTCTATTGTATCCGCTCTATCCCGAACTCGTCATTTAGAACTCGATAGAAGTCAGCGTGATCCGCGATCGGTAGTTCGGTCTTCTCGCCGCCAGAGGTAGTGATGAATTTAGAATCGGTCAGCGTCTTTCTTCCGTTCGCCGTCATGATCGAGCACAGCTTACCCTTCGTAAAGTGTGATTCCGGCGAGTACTGTTGAAAGTCGCACATCTCCGAGAACTCGGAAAACTCACGAGGGATATTCCTGAAAATATACTCGCTCTTCCACTCATCGCCAGCTCGCTTAGCGACTTCAACGTACTCGTCATCAAAACGCCTGATGACGAATGTTCCCGTTCGATCGGCCTGCTCAATGTCGAGCACGAACGTCAAAGGCTCCGCGGCGAAATCGCCGAATCCGACATCGGCCAGAAATTCGTCTTCACCGATAGTCACGATCATCGCCGCGTGATCGAACTCAGATCCATGTGACGTCCCGTTGAATACTCGAGCCGATATCAGCCGCGTAGTAAAACCGAGACCACGCAAAACTTCGTTGAAAAGGCCGTTGAGTTCATAACAAAACCCGCCACGACATTGCTCGACGATCTTCTGGTAGAAGCTATCGACGTCGAGTACGATCGGCCGCTTCCAGTGAATATCGAGGTTTTCGAACGGCACGTTTAGGAGATGTGACCGCTG
Organism: bacterium; assembly: GCA_029945985.1. GTDB lineage: Bacteria > Acidobacteriota > Blastocatellia > Pyrinomonadales > Pyrinomonadaceae > OLB17. The sequence goes on from JAQSDP010000410.1 coordinate 20,770, forward strand.
AAGCAACCTAAGCGAGGCGACATCCGCACCCACATCTGCGCCCTCCAACCCGATCCTTTTCAGGTATGCGATCCGATCCATTTTAGAAACTAGATTATAGTCTTCGGCTTTCTTCGTTGACTACACGGCTTCTACGCCTTTAGCATTCTAAATGTAAGACAAAGGCAACATTATGAGCTTCACACTGCATGACATGAGTTCCGAGGGCTTCGAATTCAACGCGAACGTATGGAATTGGAAGGCCATCCTAGAAGTGATCAAGGAAATGGACGTCCTCAGCGAGGGCAAGGTTCGTCAGATGGGATATAACGCTATGGGCGTTAAGGTGGACCTTGAGGATGCTCATCTGATCGGCACCAAACTTCAGAACGAGGTACTTCCGAAGCTCGCCCCGAACAAACGGATGTTCGCCGACGGCAGCGTGACTGACGAACACGACGACGGAACTATCTACAAAGACGAAGACGAGCAGTGGCGAAACTATTCCGTCTCGCACGATTGGGTAAAGGACTTTTCGGAATTCTGTCTTCGGTCAAAAGGCTTTCAGATCTTTTAATGATCACAGGCGGAAACCCGACCAGTAGGGAGGGTGTTGGAAGCCCCGCCTTTTTGGACACCCTTCCTACCGGTCGGGTTTCTGCCCCTCATGGAATTCTTCAACGACATATCAAACGCGCTCGCTCCATGGTTCAAAAACATCTGGGTGCAGATGGGTTTGCTTGTCGGCTTCGCCACCATTCACGGATATGCCGGTGCCTGGCTTGCCGTCCGGATGCTGTTTCGCCCAAGGCGTCCGTTCAAGATCTTAGGCATCACGCTCTTTCCTCAGGGGATGATCCCGCGCCATCGCGACCGCCTTGCAAATGCCATCGGTAAAGCCGTAGGCGAAGAACTGGTCTCGCAAGAGACGATAATGGAAGAGCTCGTAGGGAAGGAATTCCTGCGGACAAAGATCCGCGGCGTCATCGATTCGTACACCCAAGACGTACTCGCACAAAACTATCCGTCGATCATAGAAACGCTGCCGGCAAACCTTCGCGGGCCGGTGCTGGACGCGATCACATCGCTCCAGTTCACCGTCGCCGAACACATTGAACGAGCCCTTAAGAACGAAGAAACCCAAGCCACGATCAGCAGCTTTGTTGAACGCCGGGTTGATGAAGTGCTTTCAAAACGAGTCGCGTCTGTCGTCGATGATGAAGCGTTAGAAAGACTGGTAGGCTTCATCGAGGAACGGATCCGAGCCGCGATCGAATCACCGGCCCTTGAAAAGAGCCTGCGTGATTTCGTCGGGCGTCGGATCGACGATCTCACGAACATCGAAACGCCGCTCGGAGATATGTTCACTCCAGACGCGATCGCGTTACTCAAAGAAAAAGCGAATGAGCAGATCGCTCCGGTCGCACATCACCTGACCGAGATCGCGGCGGCCGAGCGGACGCGAGATCAGATCGGCGGGCTGATCAAAAAGGAGGTTCACGGGTATTACGAGAACCTGCCGTTCTTCAAGAAGATATTTGTCTCACGCGACAATCTGCTCGACGAAGTCGACGCGCTCGTCAACGACAGCCTGCCGCGACGGATCGAAGAAACCCTCAAGGGCGACTTTTTTGCCGCCGAGGCGAGTGCATTCATCGATACAACGATCGACAATGCTATGTCGCGGCCCCTGCCGGACGTGATCGGCGCGATCAACCCCGAGCAGCTCGAGCGTCTGAAGAACCAGATATCTTCATCTCTAATAAGACTCCTTCGCGGCGATGAGATGCAGAAATATATTTCGGCATACGTAACGGACACACTCGAGAAGTTTCGCCCGCACAGTATCGATTCCATTTTGCGAACCGTCCACCCGGAGAGCGAGGCAAAGCTGAAATCGACGCTCTCAAAAGGACTGCTCTCGATCATCGCCAGCGAGAATACGTCGCGGCTCGTCAACGATATGCTCTCGCGTCAGATCGAGCAGCTACTCTCAGCGCCGATCGGAAGATTGTCGGATAAGATCGAGGAAGAAAAGCTAGTGAGTGCTAGCGAGACTTTCGCCGACACGATCATCAACGCGATCCGCGAAAAGCTGCCCGAGGCTATAAAGGAGTTCGACGTAGGCGGTGTTGTGCGGGAAAAGATAATGACCTATCCGGTCGAGAAGCTTGAAGCTCTCGTTATGTCAGTCGCCAAAGAGCACCTGCGAACCATCGAGCTCTTCGGAGCAGGCTTCGGTTTCGCTATCGGACTGGTTCAGGCTGTTCAGTTTTACTTCTACGCCCACTAGCGAAGCTTCGCCAATCTCTCGATCGCAGCTTCAAGCGTCTCGTCCTTTTTACAGAAACAGAACCTAACCAATTGCGATCCCATTGAACGGTCCTTGTAGAACGACGATCCCGGCACTACG
>JAQSDP010000411.1 GCA_029945985.1 bacterium
TCTGTCGAGTCTTGAATGATCGGCTCTGTAATACCCGATGCATTGAGAGCGGCCCGGATCTCATCGACAGAAGGCTTCTGCTTGAACTTTGCAGTTATCACTGTACCACCCTGGAAATCAACACCAAGGTTGAACGCGTCAGTCCCGCCCGGCGAAGCCTGACGGCTGATCGCCGACATCAAACCGGCAAGCAAAACTACGATCGAGATCGCGATGAGCGGCTTGCGGATGCCCATCCAATCGACATTGATCTTCGGAAGAATTTGAAACATTACTTTTAAAATGCGGAGCTAGCCGCCCGATAAACTAGATACTGAGCTTCTCCATATTCGGATTGCGCGAAAGGATCCAACCAAAGATCGTCCGCGAGACGAACACGGCAGAGAAGAGGTTGATCAACAGCCCGAGAATAAGCGTCACCGCAAATCCGCGAATCGGGCCGGACCCGTACAAATACAAGATGACCGAGGATAGGATCGTCGTTACGTGCGAGTCGATGATAGTCACGAATGCACGGTCAAATCCGTTCTGCACCGCGGACGCAACCTTATTGCCTGCCCCCAACTCCTCACGGATCCGCTCGAAGATAAGCACGTTCGAGTCGACCGCCATACCGATGCCGAGAATCAGCCCGGCGATACCCGGAAGGGTCAGGGTTGAATCAAGCACGATCAGTGCCGCCATTGTAAGCAGCATGTTGAGTATCAAAGCGATGACCGCGTTGATACCGGATCCGCGGTAATAGATCAGCATGAAGGCAACGATGAAGATGATACCCGCAACCGATGCAGTTACACCGGCACGGATCGAATCCGCACCGAGACTCGGACCGACCGTTCGCTCTTCCTGATATTCGATCTTCGCGGGCAAGGCTCCCGATCGAAGTGTCAAAGCAAGGTCATCTGCCGTAGCCTTCGTAAAGGTTCCGGAGATCTCGCCCTGATCGTCAATCCTCGACCGAATAAAGGCGATCGACTTGGCTTCGTCGTTAAGCACGACAGCCATGTAGTTATTGATGTTTTTGCTCGTCCAATCGCCGAATTTGGCTGCCCCAGCCGGCTTAAGCGAAAAGGCGATCTGGTAATCGCCCTCGTTGCCGGTCCGCGACACGGCGCTTGCATCCCGCAATTCACTACCATCCACAACCGCCGGATATTCAACAACAACGAACTGCTTGGGCAGCTCCTGGGGGTTCGCCGGAGTCGTCGAGCTGTCACGTTCTGTGTACGAATAGATCCTTCGGTTTGACGGAACTGCACCGCCAAGTGACTGCTTCGCCGCCTCTTCGGTTGGAAACGTTGAAAGATTAGGTGAAGGGGGGCTAACTACCTTCATCAGCTGAAGGTTCGAGTCGGCATTCAAAAGCCGCTTGACGCGTTCAGGGTCATCAACGCCTGGCATCTGAAGGAGGATCTGTCCCGACGACTCAGAACCGTGCCGCTGCAAGGTAGGCTCTTTAACACCAAAGGAGTTGATTCGGCTCTCGATGATCTTGATCGCCTGTTCAACTGCCTGGTTCTTCAGCAATGTCTGGTTGGTCGAAGGTAAGGACCATGTGACCGTATTCGCGGTAGTAGATTCAGTCCAGTTCACGAAGTCGACCTTCTTTTTAACCTCTTCAGCAACAGCCGCCGGCTGGGCTCCTTCACCCAGGTTAAGAGTGATCGAGTACGTTGAATCTGCCGCTTCGACGTTGGCTCCCGTTACCGGAAGTTGAGCATCACGAGCCGCCGTCTCAGCTGCTTGAGCGTTATTCTCCGTGAGCGTTTTCAGATACTCGTCCGTCTTAACCCGCATCACCAGGTGCGATCCGCCTTTCAGGTCGAGCCCAAGATTGATGTTTTCGGATAGATTCGCCTTGATTCCGGTCCACGTGAAGTCGGCCGCCGTCGGTACGCGACGCGGGCCGAAGACGAGATATATGCCAAGCAGCGTGATCGTGAGCGTGATCACGGTTCTGATCCACAAACTATTGTTTTTCATTGCTCTGAGGTTCGCTCGATGGTTGTTCCCTGATCATTGAGAACACCTAAAGCGAACGATACTACTTTGTTTCTTTCTTGCCGACGACGGCTTGCTTGCCGATCTCTATGAAGGACTTTTCAGCGCTTTGGATAACGTAACTAGTTTCCCTGATCTCTTTGATCGTTCCGATCACGCCGCCATTGGTCACGATCTCGTCACCGTTCTTAAGTTGCGAGATCATGTCCTGCAGTTGCTGCTTCTGCCGCTTCTGGGGAAGGATAACCAGAAAATAAAAGATACCGAAGATCAGAACAAAAGGAAGAAGGCTCCATACCAAACTTCCGCCGCCGGCGTCTTGAAAAAAGAATGCAAAGTTATTCATTGAGTGATCGGTGCAATACAGAAAACTAAAATTATGACAAATGGCTGGATATTATCAAAATGCAAGCCGCCTATTTGTCGTACTTCAATACTCGGTCGAGAAAGTCGCGACGGAAAGCATCGAAAGCGCCCGCCTTTATCTCCGCTCTAACACGCTTCATCAGATCCAGGTAGAAAGCTAG